>NZ_JBMMUC010000040.1:0-1087 GCF_049257175.1 Pseudoalteromonas mucoides | reverse complement strand
CCTTGTCAGCGGGCCAACGTCAGGGCAAGTGGTGTTAGACCAAGCCGCGGGCACCTTTGTGTATACCCCAGATGCGAATGTGACAGGGCAAGACAGTTTTACCTATACGGTTACCGATAGCGAGGGTGGGGTATCATTGCCAGGCACTGTTACGGTAAATATCGGTGCAGTGAATGACCGTCCTGTAGCTGTGAATGATGCAGTGACAACCGATGAAGACACGGCGACAACGTTAGCTATTTTAGCCAACGATTCAGACGTGGAAGACAGCGGCTTTAATGCGGCGAACGTCAGCTTAGAGAACACAGGCACAGGCGCCGGCATGTACGACTTTGCTAATGTGAGTGTTAATCTTGATGGCAGTTTAGCAATCACGCCTCAGCAAGATGTCAACGGCGAGTTTAGCTTTACCTACACACTCACTGATAGTGAAGGGCTCAGCTCAACGCCAGCGACCGTGACACTGACCATTAATGCGGTGAATGACGCTCCCGTTGCCATGGACAACACCGCGCAACTACAAGAAGAAGGCTCATTTGAGGTCAACGTACTGGGTAACGACAGCGATGTGGATACTGGCGACAGCTTAGATGTCAGCAGTGTCAGCATCGTCACAGATGCTGACAATGGTCAAACCCAAATCACCGCAACGGGCGCGATTATCTACACCGCCAATGCTGATTACTTCGGCAGCGACAGCTTCACTTATACTGTTAAAGACAGTAACGGCGCAACCTCCAACGTGGCTACTGTGACCATGACGGTTAACCCGGTGAATGACGCGCCAGTCGGCCAAGCACAAACCGTGGCACTCGATGAAGACGCCAGTTTATTGATCACTTTATTTGCCACCGACATTGAAAACGACAGCTTAACCTATCGCATTGACAGTGATGTGAGCCAAGGCACCCTCGTGCAACAAAGTGCAGATAGCTGGCTTTATACGCCTACCGCGAATTTTAATGGCAGTGACAGCTTTAGCTTTATTGCTAATGATGGCGAGTTAGACTCAGCCCCAATGAGCGTAAACTTGACCGTCAATGCCATCAATGATGCACCGGTTGCCAGCAATGATACCGTGTCCGTT
>NZ_JBMMUC010000039.1:0-1178 GCF_049257175.1 Pseudoalteromonas mucoides | reverse complement strand
CATGGTCCATTTCTCAGTGGCGTTTAATATGCCAGCATAAAGTAATTTCAACAAGCTGTTTTCGTTTGGAAAAGCGCCTTTCGTCTTCGTTAATTTTCTAAATTGGCGATGTACAGCCTCAACTGCATTCGTCGTATAAATTACCTTGCGAATATGCTCTGGATACTTGAAGTATGCCGATAAATTATGCCATTTATTGCGCCAGGAATTAATCACAAGCGGGTAAGAACTACCCCATTTGGCCTCAAGTTCATCAAGCGCTAACTCAGCAGCCTCTTTTGTTGCTGCACGATATACTGGCTTTAAGTCAGCCATGAACGCCTTTTGATTTTTAGAGGCAACATACTTCATTGAATTTCGTATCTGATGAACAATACATAATTGAACTTCTGTCTCTGGAAAAATAGCTGCAATGGCTTCAGGAAAGCCTGTTAGCCCGTCAACACATGCGATTAGTATATCTTTAACGCCTCGATTATTTAAATCAGTAAGAACCGACAGCCAGTAGTTAGCGCCTTCATTTTCAGATAAATGCAAGCCAAGTATTTCTTTTTTGCCATGAACATTTAGCCCTAATAACGTATAAACAGCTTTACTAATATAGCGGCCATTTTCTTTGACCTTGTAATGAATAGCATCAAGCCAAACAATCGGATAGTGACTATCAAGTGGCCGTTGTTGCCATGCTTTGAGCTCCGGTATAAGTTTATCGGTAATAGCACTTATCGTACCTGTGGCAACGTTCATGCCGTACATATCTTCAATGTGTTTATTGATGTCTCGATAACTCATGCCCATACTGAACATAGATAGGATTTTTGAGTCTATTTCATCACTAAGCGTGGTTTGATTTTTTTTGACGAGTTGAGGCTCAAAGCTACCGCTTCGATCTCTTGGAGTATCTAGCTCAAAATTGCCAACCGATGACTTAACGGTTTTAGTGCTAGAGCCATTTCTACGGTTGGGCTCCTGCTCATTAGCAAGATGCTGTTCAAGCTCAGCCTGAAGTGCTGACTCAGTTAGCTGTTTGATAAGTGATGTGAGCACACCATCTTTACCATTAAGTTTTTTACCTGCTTGAAGTGCCTTAACTGCATCTTCGAAGTTGAATTGATTTGTCATGTGTCATTCCTGTTTTTATCAGTTTACTGAAATGACACAGATTTTTGAACACTACC
>NZ_JBMMUC010000037.1:0-1635 GCF_049257175.1 Pseudoalteromonas mucoides | reverse complement strand
AAGTCTGATGTGCCCGTTACCAGCGGCGTGTTGTCGTTTGTTAGTTCTGGTGCGCTGATACTCACACTCGGTGCGGTGGTATCAATCTCGCCGGTGGCTGTGCTACTTCCAGTGTTCCCCGCCGCATCGGTGATACTGGCGGTCACACTGTAGTCGCCTTCACTAATGGCATTCGCCACTTCGATTGACCAGCTTCCATCACTGCCCGTGGTGGTAGTGATACTTTGTATCGCCCCATTCGCGGCTGTGACCTCGATAGTCACTTGGCTACCCGCTGGTACACCGCTGCTTTGCCCGCTGATCAATGGCGTGACATCACTGCCTGCAGCGAGCGCGTCAATGCTGACACTCGGTGGCGTTAAATCAATCACCCCGGTCATGCTGGTGCTTGCTGGGTTGCCTGCTTGGTCAGATACACTGGCAGTCACCGTGTATTCCCCTTCAGCTAGGATATCGCTGGCCGGAACCGACCAGGTGCCTGATGGCGTCATTTGTGTCGTCACGGTATGCGCGTTACCCAACGCATCATTAAATACCACGGTCACGGTGCTCCCTTGTGGAGCACTCGCTGTGCCGCTGATGGTTGGCGTGGTGTCGTTACTGTCCGCTATCGCATCGATACTGATGTCTGGCATCGTGGTATCAATAATCCCTGTGCGTGTTGCTTCACTGGTTAAGCCCCCTTCAGTGACCGACGCGGTCACTGTGAAGTCGCCCTCGGCTAATATGTCTGCCACCGTGATTGACCAACTCCCGCCATTCACTGTGGTATCGATTGATTGCGCGGGGTTAATACCATCATCAATCACCACCGTCACCGTGGTGCCATCGGCTGCATCACTGGTGCCGTTAATGGTCGGCGTCGTGTCGTTGGTTTCGCCAATTGCGTTGATGGTGATGCTCGGCGCATTCGTATTGAGAATAAAGTCATCGGTTTGTTGGCTGCTATTGCCTGCCTCGTCTGTCACGCTAACGCTGACGCTGTAATCGCCATCTGCTAGCACTGGGCTGGTTACAGACCAATCGCCATTACCATCCACGCTTGCGCTTAGCTCAGTTTCAACACCGCTGCTGTCGGTCAGCGTGACGGTGATGACCGTGCCAACGGGCTCTGATGACGTGCCTGAAATGGTCGGCGTGTCATTATTGATGGTGCCTAAATTATCAAGCGTGATCACCGGTGCAAGGGTATCGATTTCCCCTGCTCCCGCGGCACTGCCGGTGTTGCCCGCGGCATCGGTGATGCTCGCGCTGTAGCTGTAATCCCCATCCGGTAAGTTGGCCGCGGCCACTTGCCAGCCACCGCCCGCTTGGACTTGGGCTGTGAGAGTCTGCGTATCGCCATTGGCATCCATAATTGTGATGGTCACTTGGGTGCCAACAGGCTCTGTTGATGTTCCACTAATAACTGGGCTTTCGTCATTGCCTAAGCCATTATTATTCACCGTGACCACGGGCACACTGGTATCTATATTACCTGTTAAGATCACCTGTGTTTGGTTTCCTGCGCCATCACTGATCACAACATCCGTCGTGTAATCCCCTTGCGCTAAGGCGTTGGGTACTTCCACTGACCAACTGCCGTCGCTTTGTACGCTCGCGGTGAGGGTTTGTTCAACGCCGTTTGCATCCGTG
>NZ_JBMMUC010000036.1:0-1773 GCF_049257175.1 Pseudoalteromonas mucoides | reverse complement strand
AAGTCTCCCACCTATCCTACACATGTAGGTTCAATGTTCAGTGCCAAGCTGTAGTAAAGGTTCACGGGGTCTTTCCGTCTAGCCGCGGGTACACAGCATCTTCACTGCGATTTCAATTTCACTGAGTCTCGGGTGGAGACAGCGTGGCCATGGTTACACCATTCGTGCAGGTCGGAACTTACCCGACAAGGAATTTCGCTACCTTAGGACCGTTATAGTTACGGCCGCCGTTTACCGGGGCTTCGATCAAGAGCTTCGTCCGAAAACTAACCCCATCAATTAACCTTCCGGCACCGGGCAGGTGTCACACCGTATACGTCATCTTGCGATTTTGCACAGTGCTGTGTTTTTAATAAACAGTCCCAGCCACCTGGTCACTGCGGCTCCCGTCCGCTTAGAGAGTAAATCTCATCACAGATAGGAGCGTACCTTCTCCCGAAGTTACGGTACGATTTTGCCTAGTTCCTTCACCCGAGTTCTCTCAAGCGCCTTAGTATTCTCTACCTGACCACCTGTGTCGGTTTGGGGTACGATTCGGTATAATCTGAAGCTTAGAGGCTTTTCCTGGAAGTATGGCATCAGCAACTTCACCACCTTAGTGGCTCGTCTCGTGTCTCAGTCTTAGCAACCCGGATTTTCCTAAGTCACCAACCTACTCACTTTCACATGGACAACCATCGCCATGCTTGCTTAGCCTGCTCCGTCCCCCCATCGCAATTATACCAAGTACGGAAATATTAATCCGTTTCCCATCGACTACGCCTTTCGGCCTCGCCTTAGGGGTCGACTTACCCTACCCTGATTAACATGGGATAGGAACCCTTGGTCTTCCGGCGTGCGGGTTTTTCACCCGCATTATCGTTACTCATGTCAGCATTCGCACTTCTGATACGTCCAGCATACCTCCCGGTACACCTTCAACCGCTTACAGAACGCTCCCCTACCACTCAGAATAAATTCTGAATCCGCAGCTTCGGTGCATAGTTTAGCCCCGTTACATCTTCCGCGCAGACCGACTCGACCAGTGAGCTATTACGCTTTCTTTAAAGGATGGCTGCTTCTAAGCCAACCTCCTGGCTGTCTGGGCCTTTCCACATCGTTTCCCACTTAACTATGACTTTGGGACCTTAGCTGGCGGTCTGGGTTGTTTCCCTCTTCACGACGGACGTTAGCACCCGCCGTGTGTCTCCCGGATAGTACTTTACGGTATTCGGAGTTTGCAAAGGGTTGGTAAGTCGGGATGACCCCCTAGCCTTAACAGTGCTCTACCCCCGTAAGTATTCGTCCGAGGCTCTACCTAAATAGATTTCGGGGAGAACCAGCTATCTCCCGGTTTGATTAGCCTTTCACTCCAAGCCACAAGTCATCCCCTAACTTTTCAACGTTAGTGGGTTCGGTCCTCCAGTTGATGTTACTCAACCTTCAACCTGCTCATGGCTAGATCACCGGGTTTCGGGTCTATACCTTGCAACTATTCGCCCAGTTAAGACTCGGTTTCCCTACGGCTACCCTAATCGGTTAACCTCGCTACAAAATATAAGTCGCTGACCCATTATACAAAAGGTACGCAGTCACAGAACAAGTCTGCTCCTACTGCTTGTACGTACACGGTTTCAGGTTCTATTTCACTCCCCTCACAGGGGTTCTTTTCGCCTTTCCCTCACGGTACTGGTTCACTATCGGTCAGTTGGGAGTATTTAGCCTTAGATGATGGTCCACCTATATTCAGTCAAAGTTTCACGTGCTCCGACCTACTCGATTTCACTTAAAATG
>NZ_JBMMUC010000035.1:0-1869 GCF_049257175.1 Pseudoalteromonas mucoides | reverse complement strand
AATAAGAAGGTTGGCGTAAACGCAAGCGCCGGTGGAATAGTATCAACAACCCCACTATCACTGGCGGTGCCAGTATTCCCTGCGGCATCACTGAGACTGACACTGACACTGTAGTTGCCATCTACTAATGCTTGATTGGCCTCTGCCTGCCATTGACCACTGCCATCCGTTTGCACCGTGACACTGTGACTGCCATTGCTGTCAGTGAAGGTCACGATAATATCGCTGTTGGCCAAGTCTGATGTGCCCGTTACCAGCGGCGTGTTGTCGTTCGTTAAGGCTGGAGCGTCAATGCTCACCGTCGGTGCGATAGTGTCAATTACCCCGCCTGTTTCAGTATCACTGCTCGTATTACCTGCATCATCAGTCACACTCGCTGTAACTTCAAAGCTACCTTCAGCGAGCGCTGTAGGTACTTCAACTGACCAAGAACCATCACCTAACACTGTAGCTATTAAAGTTTGTTCATCACCATTTGCATCTGTAACAGTTAAAGTCACTGTTGCACCGAGCTCATCGCTGGTCCCTGAGATCGTCGGGGTTGTGTCGTTCGTGGGACTAAGTGGACTGATATTAAAGCTCGGTGCCTGCGTATCGATCACGCCTCCATTATCAGTATCAATACCAATATTACCCGCTGCATCCGTCACTTCTGCGCGTACTGAATACGTGCCCTCTGCTAGTACCGCTGAAGCAGCTATCGACCAACTACCACTTGCTGAAACACTTGTCATAACCGTTTGTTCAATACCATTGGCATCAGTAATTATAACTTTAACTTGGCTGCCAGGCGCAGCATCAGAAGTACCGTTTATTGTTGGTGTTGTGTCATTACTCGCAGCCAAGGTGTTTATCTCAATTGTTGGTGCAACCGTATCAATCGTGCCTTGCGCAGTATCAACCCCTGTATTTCCTGCAACAGTAATTGAAGCTGTGACTGTAAAATTACCTTCAGCAAGTATCTGACTTGCTGTAACTGACCAAACACCTGATGCAACTTGGGCTGTCAATGTTTGAACTGGATTGATGCCATCATCAATAACAATATTAATCATGGTGCCATCAGCAGCATCTGTGGTACCTGTAATAGTCGGTGTGGTATCATTTGTATCTGCTATCGTATCAATCGAAATGCTCGGCGCATTGGTGTTTAATGTAAAGCTATTATCTGCAGTTGTGGTATTACCAGCCTCATCCGTTACGCTGGCACTGACACTGTAATCGCTATCCGCTAACGCAGGACTTTGCACAGACCAATCACCGTTGTCATCCACGCTTGCACTTAGCTCAGTCTCAACACCGCTGCTGTCGGTCAGCGTGACGGTGATGACCGTGCCTGCTGGCTCTGATGACATGCCTGAAATGGTCGGCGTGTCATCGTTAACAGTGCCTAAATGGGTAATTGTTAGCTCTGGTGCAAGGGTATCGATTTCCCCGACCCCCGCTGCACTGCCGGTGTTGCCCGCGGCATCGGTGATGCTCGCGCTGTAGCTGTAATCCCCATCCGGTAAGTTAGCCGCGGCCACTTGCCAGCCACCGCCCGCTTGGACTTGGGCTGTGAGAGTCTGCGTATCGCCATTGGCATCCACAATCGTGATACTCACTTGGGTGCCAACAGGCTCCGTTGATGTTCCGCTTATAACCGGATTAGCGTCATTGCCTAAGCCATTATTATTCACCGTGACCACGGGCGCACTGGTATCTATATTACCTGTTAAGATCACCTGTGTTTGGTTTCCTGCGCCGTCACTGATCACAACATCCGTCGTGTAATCCCCTTGCGCTAAGGCGTTGGGTACTTCCACTGACCAACTGCCGTCGCTTTGTACGCTCGCGGTGAGGGTTTGTTCAACGCCGTTTGCATCCGTG
>NZ_JBMMUC010000034.1:0-2929 GCF_049257175.1 Pseudoalteromonas mucoides | reverse complement strand
AGGTAATGAACAAAACCTAACTGCCGCAGTACAAGCCGATGGTACCTGGTCAGTAGATGTACCGACAGATCTTGCAGAAGGGAGCTTTACGGTAGGTGCCAGCGTAACGGATGCAGCCGGTAACACGGCCAGTGACAGTGAAACAGGTGGTGTGATTGATACCCAAGCGCCCACGTTTGATATCGATCCAATTAATGCCACCAACGATACAACGCCAACGATAACGGGTTCTAGCGATGAAATAGGCGCGATGGTAACTGTGCTTGTTACTGATGCCGCAGGTAATGAACAAAACCTAACTGCCACAGTACAAGCCGATGGTACCTGGTCAGTAGATGTACCGACAGATCTTGCAGAAGGGAGCTTTACGGTAGGTGCCAGCGTAACGGATGCAGCCGGTAATACTGCCAGTGATACAGAAACCGGCGGAGTAATAGATACGCAAGCGCCCACATTTGATATTGATCCAATTACAGCGACGAATGACACCACGCCAACCATTACAGGTTCCAGTGATGAAATTGGCGCGACAGTGATGTTAACCGTGACAGATGCAGCAGGTAATGAACAAAACCTAACTGCTACAGTACAAGCTGATGGTACCTGGTCAGTGGATGTGCCCACTGATTTAGCTGAAGGTGCGTTTACCGTTGATGCCAGCGTGACAGATGCGGCCGGTAATACTGCTAGTGATAGTGAAACCGGCGGGGTGATTGATACTCAAGGGCCTACGTTTGATATTGATCCAATTAATGCCACCAACGATACAACGCCAACGATAACGGGTTCTAGCGATGAAATAGGCGCGACAGTGATGTTAACCGTGACAGATGCAGCAGGTAATGAACAAAACCTAACTGCCACAGTACAAGCCGATGGTACCTGGTCAGCAGATGTACCGACAGATCTTGCTGAAGGGAGCTTTACGGTAGATGCCAGCGTAACGGATGCGGCGGGTAACACGGCCAGTGACAGTGAAACAGGTGGTGTGATTGATACGCAAGCGCCCACGTTTGATATTGATCCAATTACAGCGACGAATGACACTACGCCAACTATTACAGGCTCCAGTGATGAAATAGGCGCGACAGTGACGTTAACCGTGACAGATGCAGCAGGTAATGAACAAAACCTAACTGCCGCAGTACAAGCCGATGGTACCTGGTCAGTAGATGTACCGACAGATCTTGCAGAAGGGAGCTTTACGGTAGGTGCCAGCGTAACGGATGCAGCCGGTAATACTGCCAGTGATACAGAAACCGGCGGAGTAATAGATACCCAAGCGCCCACATTTGATATTGATCCAATTACAGCGACGAATGACACTACGCCAACCATTACAGGTTCCAGTGATGAAATAGGCGCGACGGTAACTGTGCTTGTTACTGATGCAGCGGGTAATGAACAAAACCTAACTGCCACAGTACAAGCCGATGGTACCTGGTCAGTAGATGTACCCACTGATTTAGCCGAAGGTGCGTTTACCGTTGATGCCAGCGTGACGGATGCAGCCGGTAACATGGCCAGTGACAGTGAAACAGGTGGTGTGATTGATACGCAAGCGCCCACGTTTGATATTGATCCAATTACAGCGACGAATGACACTACGCCAACTATTACAGGCTCCAGTGATGAAATAGGCGCGACAGTGACGTTAACCGTGACAGATGCAGCAGGTAATGAACAAAACCTAACTGCCACAGTACAAGCCGATGGTACCTGGTCAGTAGATGTACCGACAGATCTTGCAGAAGGGAGCTTTACGGTAGGTGCCAGCGTAACGGATGCAGCCGGTAATACTGCCAGTGATACAGAAACCGGCGGAGTAATAGATACGCAAGCGCCCACATTTGATATTGATCCAATTACAGCGACGAATGACACTACGCCAACCATTACAGGTTCCAGTGATGAAATTGGCGCGACAGTGATGTTAACCGTGACAGATGCAGCAGGTAATGAACAAAACCTAACTGCCACAGTACAAGCCGATGGTACGTGGTCAGTGGGTGTACCGACAGATCTTGCTGAAGGGAGCTTTACGGTAGATGCCAGCGTGACGGATGCAGCCGGTAATACTGCCAGTGATACAGAAACGGGCGGAGTAATTGATACCACCGCACCGAGTGTGAGTATTAGCGCACCAGAACTAACGAACGACAACACACCGCTGGTAACGGGTACATCAGACTTGGCCAACAGCGATATTATCGTGACCTTCACTGACAGCAATGGCAGTCACAGTGTCACGGTGCAAACAGATGACAATGGTCAATGGCAGGCAGAGGCCAGCCAAGCATTAGCAGATGGCAACTACAGTGTCAGTGTCAGTCTCAGTGATGCCGCAGGGAATACTGGCACCGCCAGTGATAGTGGGGTTGTTGATACTATTCCACCGGCGCTTGCGTTTACGCCAACCTTCTTATTAGGTCAAGTTGTGACATTATCGGGTACCTCTGATTTACCCGCAGGCAGCACGGTCACGGTCACTCAAAACTTACTGGGTGGCGGGGTGATAAGTTACACAGCGACAACGGATGCGGCAGGTAATTGGTCACTTGCAGGATTAAGTATTCCATTATTAACATTGGTATCAATCACCGCCAGTGCAACGGATGAAGCGGGGAATACACGGGTCATTAACTCAACCGATTTTGATGGCACACCACCGAGCCTTACAGTGATGGTTGATACTTTAGGTAATGATAACACCCCAGAAGTTAGTGGTAGCACCGATGCAGGTGAAGGTGCGCAAGTGAATGTAATCTTCACGGATAATAATGGCGATACTCAAACCGTGATAGCGGTTGTTGATAATGCGGGTAATTGGGCAGTGAGCCCAAGCACAGCCTTACCCGATGGTGAGTTTACAGTGGATGTGAGTGTGCGTGATGGCGTGGGCAACGAAACCACAGAGACAGTGACAGGA
>NZ_JBMMUC010000033.1:0-3516 GCF_049257175.1 Pseudoalteromonas mucoides | reverse complement strand
GGACCATGCCAATCCACAATTGGAGCTTGTGTTTATCTCAGTTGGCCATTTATTTTGAAGGACGCTTAGACAGCGTACTCGATATTTAAGAATTTAAGCTGACACAGAATTTTGAACGTCCTCAATTTTACCTTTTTCATGTTCAGGTTTTTGCTCTAGTCGCTCTCGTCCCTTTTGATACTCTTGCTCAAGCATACTTTGCAGCTCTTGCATTTTTGCTTGTAACGTCTCAATATCAGCACCTTGTTGTTGCATTTGCTCTGCTAGTTCTTCAATTTGGGCCTTTATTTCATCTATTTTTTCTTTATCTACACCTAAGCGTTGATAAACAAGGGCTTCTTTAGCTTCTTCTAAAAAGTTTTTATCATGAGTTGGCTGTTTTAACTGAGTTGCAAAATCTTGCTGGCTAGATTTTGCCACATCTTCTATTTTGTCAACGCTCTTCACGGGCAAACTAACTTTATCTGTAGAAGGCGCACTGTATGGCTCTAAGCGATATTGGTTGTTAAACGTAATTGATGACATAACTTAAGCGTCCTGCTTTATTTGGCTGTATGCCAAAACAAAGCAATTATGACGCCAAGTTTCCTTTATAGGGGCAGATTCAAACAACTTTCTAGTGCGGGCTTGTCTAAGATATCAATACGTTGATAATGCAAAGCAATCTTACCTTGCTTACTCAAAGCTTGAAGGAGCTGATTAATTGTTTGCCGTGTTAAATATGTAATATCTGCCAACTGTTGCTGCGATAAGTAAATACTCGAACTGTTAGAATCGAATGCTGTTAACATTAACAAACACTTACAAACCTTTTGACGCGCCGATAACAGTGCTTGATCTTCCAAAGACGAAAATAACAATCGTACTTTTTGCGACAATAAAACGCCAAAATCCCGCCAATACGCCGGATGCTCAGTCAACAACTTGCTTAATGCGCGCTCACTCACATGCACAAGCCTAAGTGTTGTTTGCGCATATACGTCATGAGTACGGCTACCACCATCAAACAATGCGACTTCACCAAACCACACTGCTTGAGGAATAAAACTTAAAACCGCTTCTTTGCCCTGAGCGTTCCCCCCGCTAACCCTAGCTACACCACTGATAACACAATATACACCGCAGTTATTATCACCGCGTAAAAATAAAGATTCTCCGGCATTTAATTCCACCACTTTCGCGTGACAAATTAAATCATGCTGCAAGTGGTTACTACAATTGTTAAACCAATTTCCTTGGTTAATTATCGCACGGTCCTGTTCATTGAGCATGGTTTACTCTACATTGATATTAATACACTAATAATAAAAGGGATCAGCATGTTACACAAAGTTATTTATAGCAGCCTAATACTAGGCACTCTAGCAACGCCCTGTTTTGCCAGTGACATCAATAAAGAACTTAAAAAAGCAAATACCAGCGTAAGTGAAAAAGTGATTACTTGGCGTCGACATTTGCACCAGCACCCAGAGCTCAGTAACCGTGAATTTGAAACCGCTAAATATGTTACAAAGCATTTAAAATCCCTTGGACTTGAAGTACAAACAGGTATTGCCCACACAGGTGTCGTAGCCAAGTTAAAAGGTGGCAAAAAAGGGCCGCTTGTTGCACTGCGTGCTGATATGGATGCCTTACCTGTTACTGAGCAAGTCGATTTACCTTTTGCCTCAACACAAACATCAACCTATCGTGGTAACGAAGTGGGCGTAATGCATGCCTGTGGCCATGATAACCACGTTGCAATACTCATGGCTGTAGCCGAGTCTTTAGTCAAAATTAAAGATGAATTAGCGGGCGAGGTGCTCTTTGTATTTCAACCTGCCGAAGAGGGTGCGCCAGAAGGTGAAGAAGGCGGCGCAGAGTTGATGCTCAAAGAAGGTCTATTTACACAAAAACCTGATGCTGTATTTGGGTTACATGTGACCAGCTCGTTAAATACAGGCCAAATTGGTTTTCGTGAAGGGCCATTAATGGCCAGTGAAGATTCATTCACTATTAACGTTCAAGGGCGCCAAACGCATGGTTCACGCCCTTGGAACGGTGTAGACCCAATAGTTGCTTCATCACAAATCATCATGGCCACGCAAACCATTTCATCACGCCAAGTTGATGTAACTAAAGCCCCTTCAGTAATCTCTTTTGGCGCAATTAATGGCGGTGTTCGCTCTAATATTATTCCTGATAGCGTAGAGCTCATTGGCACAATACGCACCTTTGACCAAACAATGCGAGCCGACATAAAAGAGAGATTAGTTAAAACAGCCGAAATGGTTGCACAGTCAGGGGGAGCCAAAGCTGATGTGCATATTGATCACGGCTACCCTGTTACTGTAAACGACATTGCATTAACTCAAAAAATGGCCCCAACACTCGCTAAGGTGGCTGGAGCTGACAACATAATCACTACTGACTTAATCACTGGCGCAGAAGATTTTAGCTACTACGCTCTTGAAGTACCTGGTTTATTTTACTTTTTAGGCGTAACACCACAAGGTCAAGACGCAAAAACAGCACCGAGTAATCATTCGCCACAGTTTTTTGCCGACGAAAAAGCACTGCAGCTAGGAATCGATTCTATGACTCAGTTAGTTGTTGATTACCTACAGTAACTATTACTTTAATGCCATAGCAGTAGCTTTGTGAAATACGACTACTGCTATTCAGCATAAATAAATACTCCATAAGCTAAGCTTTTTCGCGAATACAAAACGAGGGAAGGATACCAAGTGACAGCAGAATATTTTAATTTTCTAAGTTTAATAGGCGTCGCCTTTTTTGCTATTTCTGGCGCGTTACTTGGGCACGATAAAGACATTGGTGGCTTTGGGGTAGTCGTTGTCGGCACCGTTACCGCGCTCGGTGGCGGAACGTTACGAGATGTACTGCTAAATCAACCCGTATTTTGGATTGCAGAGCCAAACTATTTATATGCCACCTATGGCTCGATATTTGTTGCCGTGATGTTTATTCGCTACCTCCCCGATGTCTCAAACTATTATATGCTACTGGTTGATGCTATTGGTATGGCCATATTCAATATAGTCGGCATTGAAAAAGCCCTAATAGAAGGCACCACTATGATAGTCGCCATCACCATGGGCATGACCACAGGTATATTTGGCGGTTTAATGCGTGATGTTATATGTCGTGAAGTGCCACTTGTTATGCGCGACGAGCTATACTCCACCACCTGCTTTTGTGGTGGCCTTACCTATGCGGCACTGTTTTTACTCGAAGTAAACTACATGTGGTGTATTATTGGTTCGCTCTTTGTCACCGTATTTTTAAGGCTCAGCGCCCTACATTGGGGCTGGCAACCTAATATATTTAGAAAAAGAACAGTGAGAAAATAGGTTCTAGGTTCTAGGTTCTAGGTTCTAGGTTCTAGGTTCTAGGTTCTTATATGGACTCCCTAAGTAAATCAACAAAAACTATCTTTAAAACAAGTATAGATGCGCGCTTATATACGGGCTTTATTGAGGAGCTACCTCGCCCTAAAATGTATTCGCACCAATA
>NZ_JBMMUC010000032.1:0-6142 GCF_049257175.1 Pseudoalteromonas mucoides | reverse complement strand
ACCCGTCCGCCGCTCGTCAGCAAAGTAGCAAGCTACTTTCTGTTACCGCTCGACTTGCATGTGTTAGGCCTGCCGCCAGCGTTCAATCTGAGCCATGATCAAACTCTTCAATTAAAAGTTTTTTCTGTCTTCTCCCATAAAGAGAGCCGACACGCTCAATGAATTCTGAATTTATTTAATATCTTTCGATATTGAATTGACTGTACTGAATAACTACCTAAGTAATTATTCTGTTGGTCACTCAGTTTCAATTGAGACTCTAATTTTTTTGCCTTACTTAGCGAACTAAGCTCGGCTGTTAGAACTCAATCTGTACGAGTGCCCACACAGATGATTGCTTTATATTGTTAAAGAACGTTGCGATTAAAGCGCTTTACTTTATCTCGCTAGGGCTGCGCATATTACGCTTTCCTATTTTTTTGTCAATACTTAATTTTAAACTTTTAAAAAATCTAAACTCAAGTTTTACTCGACTTACTAAGTGACTTGCTTGACTCGCTAAGCGTTGCCTGCTCTGCCGTCTCAGTGGGGTCGCATTATAGGGAGAACAGATTTTTACGCAAGCGTTTTTTAAAGTTATTTGCAATTAATTGGCATTTGGTATGTTTTTCAAACGAACAGCGTAAAAACACAGCTAAACTTGCTATAAAGAAGCCTCTAAAATCAAGTTAACTTCATGATTGGTCAATTATCACTCTTTTGAAACTAAAAACATTCATTTAAAAGCATATTCACACTTGAATATATGCAATAACGAATATACACTTTATTACATGTTTTATATGAGTCATTATTTATGAGTAACCAAATTTCTAGTAAACGTTCTGTTTTATTTCTTTGTACAGGTAACTCTGCACGCTCACAAATGGCTGAGGCGTTACTTCGTCACAAAGCGGGCGATCTATTTGATACTTACAGTGCTGGTACGTCACCAGAACTAATTGATCCTCGCACCTTAAACGCTCTTAAAAAGTTTGGTTTGACTATTGATAATCTTAAATCAAAGAATGTTGATGAATTTTCAGGTCAAGAATTTGATTTTGTAATTACCCTTTGTGACAAGGCAAACCAAGAATGCCGGAACTTCTCAGGCGCAAAAGCACAACTCGCTTGGGATTTTCCAGATCCTAAAGAGCGATGCTGTAATAACCCTTTTGCTACCACATTAAGTGAATTAAATAATCGCTTGTCGATGTTTCTACTTTTAGAAGGCAAAGATCAACCAAATGGTAAGGCTGCATCAAGCCTACGTATTGATAAACAAATCTCTGAACTTGATAACCTTACTATTGATCCTATTTCCTTTTACAAGTGCTTAACTGATGATATACGCCTAAAAACACTGATGCTTACTAATTATCACGGTGAACTATGTGTATGTGAATTGATGGAAGCGCTACAAGAAGATAGCCAACCAAAAGTGTCGCGTAACTTAGCTGTATTAAAACGAGCGGGAATTATCACAGATAGAAAGCATGGCCAATGGGTATTCTATAAAATCAATCCCGACCTACCTATATGGATAAAAAAAGTGATCAGTGAAACAACTGAAAACAATCTCACACTAATTGCAAATAATCTAAATAACCTCGCTAATATGCATAACCGCCCCAGCAAAACCGACTTTTGTCGCTAATGAGGAGATCATAATCGGAATTTTTGAGCGCTACTTATCCCTATGGGTGGGCTTAGCCATCATTACTGGTGTTTTACTTGGCCTGTGGCAACCTGATGTATTTCAAATGATTGCTGACTTTGAAATAGCTCATGTGAATATTGCTGTCGCTGTTTTCATTTGGGTGATGATCTTTCCCATGATGGCGCAAATTGATTTTTCATCTATTAAAGATGTTGGTAAAAACCCAAAAGGCTTAGTGCTTACACTGATCATTAACTGGCTTATTAAACCTTTCACTATGGCTGCGCTTGGTTGGCTATTCTTTAACTTTGTATTTGCCGATTTGGTTGATGCACAAACTGCGCAAGAATATATAGCAGGTATGATTTTACTTGGTGTTGCACCTTGCACGGCCATGGTGTTTGTATGGTCACAACTCACAAAGGGTGATGCTAACTACACGTTAATTCAAGTTTCTGTTAATGATGTCATCATGATTTTTGCATTTGCACCTATCTCTGCCTTGTTATTAGGTGTTAGTGATATTCAAGTGCCATGGGAGACATTACTTTTATCAGTAGTGTTATATGTATTATTGCCATTAACTGCTGGCGTGCTTACACGTAAGGCTTTAAATAAAGGTAAAGATGAGCAAGCGCTTGATCTATTTTTGGCTAAGCTAAAGCCTTGGTCTATGGTTGGGTTGATAGCAACTGTAGTTTTACTATTTGGTTTTCAAGCTAATACAATTATTTCAGAACCACAAACTATTGTACTCATCGCTATTCCCCTCATCATTCAAACCTACGGTATTTTTATCATTGCTTATGCTGCCGCTATTTGGATGAAGCTACCACAAAAAATTGCCGCGCCCTCTTGCTTAATTGGTACTTCAAACTTTTTTGAACTCGCTGTAGCGGTCGCTATTTCATTGTTTGGTTTACACTCAGGCGCAGCACTTGCCACTGTCGTGGGTGTATTGGTTGAAGTGCCGGTGATGTTATCGCTAGTCGCCATTATTAATCGCACTCAACACTGGTTTAAATAATTATAAGAAAGGATTTCATAATGCAACTTCACCCGTTTGACACATTAACGTTAGATAATGGCGCAAAGCTTATTTTTACGTCTTGCCCTGGCAGCAAAGAGGCGTCACTTGAAGAATCTGTACTTACACTTAAACAAGCCGGCACCAGCATGCTGCTTACACTAATGTATGACCATGAGATTGCTAAAAATAACATTGAGTCACTCCCCACTATTTGCGCTGAGCATAATATCTCTTGGCTGCAGCTGCCAATATTAGATGATGAAGCACCCGACCAAGAATTTGAAGCACAATGGTTGCTACATAAAGATACGGTTATAGCCGCTATAAATAACCAAGCAACTATTGCGGTGCATTGTAAAGGCGGTACAGGTAGGACAGGCTTAGTGATTGCGCTTATTTTACTTACTCATGGTTACTCTCGTGACAACATCATTCAGCAGGTACAACAAATAAGACCTAAAGCTCTTAGAAATACGCTTCAACTTAATTATTTTAATTCGCAGTTATAATCAGTATTAAGGAATGAACAATGACAATTAAAGTAGGTATTAATGGTTTTGGCCGTATGGGCCGTTTATCAATGCGGGCAGCTTTCGATTGGGATGATGTAGAAATCGTCCATATTAACGACCCTGCTGGTAACGCTGAAACGTTCGCCCATTTAATGACATTTGATTCTGTACACGGCAAGTGGCATCACGAAGCAAGCCATACTGACGATACTATTATCATAAATGGTAAAACCATTACTTTTACGCAAAACACTAAAACACAAGAGACTGATTGGTCACAGTGTGATGTAGTAATTGAAGCTTCTGGCAAAATAAAAACCAAAGCGCTACTGCAAGCTTACCTTGATCAAGGTGTAAAGCGCGTTGTTGTGACAGCACCGGTAAAAGAAGACGGTATTTTAAATGTGGTAATGGGAGTAAATGACCACCTTTATAATAAAGATACTTACCCAATCGTCACGGCGGCATCATGCACAACCAATTGCTTAGCCCCTGTGGTTAAAGTTATTCATGAAAAGATTGGTATCAAACATGGTTCAATCACCACAATTCACGACATAACCAATACACAAACAATTATTGATGCACCACATAAAGACTTACGCCGTGCGCGTTCATGTGGCACAAGTTTAATTCCTACCACTACAGGGTCAGCAACAGCTATCACGCATATTTTCCCTGAGTTAAAAGGCAAGTTAAACGGTCACGCGATTCGCGTACCACTTACTAATGCATCAATCACAGATTGTGTGTTTGAACTTGAGCGTGGCACAACGATTGATGAAGTAAATACCTTACTAAAAGATGCAGCCGCGGGTGAGCTTAAAAATATCATGGGCTATGAAGAACGCCCGCTTGTCTCTATCGATTATAAAACAGACCCGCGTTCCAGTGTTATTGATGCACTTTCAACCATGGTGATCAACGATACACAAGTGAAACTCTACGTGTGGTACGACAATGAGTGGGGCTATGCAAACCGTACTGCTGAACTTGTGCGTAAAGTTGGCCTAGCCGATAAGGAATAGTTAACCGTGGATCGATTAAAAGCACTTTCGCCACAAATAAAACAATACTTAATAATTACCGGTAATTATTGGGCGTTTACTCTTACTGATGGTGCACTACGTATGCTTGTAGTACTGTATTTCCACCAGCTTGGTTATAGCCCGCTTAGCATTGCAATGTTGTTTTTGTTTTATGAAATTTTTGGTGTGATCACTAATTTAGTGGGCGGATGGCTTGGTGCTCGATTCGGCCTTAATAAAACCATGAACATTGGCTTGGGCTTACAAATAGTTTCTTTAGTCATGCTCATGGTGCCTGTTGATGCACTCACTGTTATTTATGTTATGGCAGCTCAGGCATTATCTGGAGTAGCCAAAGATCTGAATAAAATGAGTGCCAAGAGTGCGATAAAACTCCTCGTTCCAAAAGATGCGCAAGGTCAGCTATATAAATGGGTCGCTATTTTAACGGGCTCTAAAAATGGACTCAAAGGGGTTGGCTTCTTTTTAGGTGGCTTGTTGCTTACCATACTGGAGTTCCACGGCGCAATTCTTAGTATGATTTGCATGCTCACCGCGGTCTGGCTATTTAGTATCTTTGCTTTAAAAGAAGACTTAGGTAAAGCTAAAAATAAAGCCAAATTTAGTGAGCTATTCTCCAAAAGCAAAGCTATTAATGTGCTTTCCGCTGCACGAATGTTTTTATTCGGCGCGCGCGATGTCTGGTTTGTGGTTGCCTTGCCTGTATTTTTAGCCGCAACCTTTGGTTGGGACCATTGGTGGGTTGGCGGCTTTATGGCAAGCTGGGTGATTGGCTATGGCATAGTGCAATCTTTTGCCCCCTCTTTTACTGGTAAAAAGTCAGGGCAAGTCCCAAGTGGCCACAGCGCGTTTTTGTGGGCTAGTTATTTAACGATATTACCTGCACTTATTGCCCTAGCTCTACATTTTGATTTTTATATTCAGATATCGATTATTGCAGGCTTACTTATCTTTGGCGCTGTATTTGCTATTAACTCATCGTTACATAGTTATTTAATTGTCAGCCTTGCCGACAGCGATGGCGTATCCTTAGATGTAGGCTTTTACTATATGGCCAACGCCATGGGGCGATTAATTGGCACAGTGTTATCGGGCTGGGTGTATCAACAGTATGGACTTGAAGCCTGTTTATGGATCTCAAGCGCTTTTATTGCCTTGGCCGCCCTGCTGTCACTGGCCTTGCCACAACAAGCAGAAGTTCCAGCTCAGTAACTTAGGTTATCCCTGCATGGTGTTTGCTATGCAGGGCACTGTATTTTTTAAATAAAGCCCCTAGTAACTTTCCTAAATATGGAACGTTTAATGCATTGTTTTTGACATTAAAAAATATGTCAATTTATAGTCGCACGGGACGCTCAATGAATCTAACCAATATACCTTCATCATTAATTGCTGATCCAAACTTGTTAAAGCAAAGCCAAACTGGCACACAACAGACTACGGGCCAAACTGAAGGTAGCGCTGCTTCAACGACCGTTATAGTAAAAGATACAGATGAAAACACCACGCAAGATGATACAAGTACTGATGAAACTGAACAAAGCACTCAGCAGCAAATGATCACACACATAAAAACATTACAAGAAAAAATACACGCACTTGAAGCTGATGACAGCCTAACAAAAGCAGATCAACAAACACAAATTGGCGAATTACAGCAAGAGTTAGATGAAGAATTGGTTGCTATACAGTTAAGCGTTAAAAAGAATGTATCAACATTAATGGGAAGTTTATTTTCGTCATCAGGAAACACCAGTTCAGGCTTGTTGTTCAATCACAGTGCTTAATACGAGGGCGTTCAAAATTCTGTGTCAGCTTAAAAATTAAAGATCGAGCACGTTATCTAAACGCCCCTTAAAATAAATCGCCAACTGAGATAAACACAAGCTCCAATTGTGGATTGGCATGGTCC
>NZ_JBMMUC010000031.1:0-14842 GCF_049257175.1 Pseudoalteromonas mucoides | reverse complement strand
AGCTGATAGCTGATAGCTGATAGCTGATAGCTGATAGCTGATAGCTGATAGCTGATAGCTGATAGCTGATAGCTGATAGCTGATAGCTGATAGCTGATAGCTGATAGCTGATAGCTGATAGCTAAAACAAGAAAAGGGCCCTGAGGCCCTTAGTGTTGCAGCAAGTAACACATTCTTTTTATAGGCTAAAGTCTACTGAGTAAGCGACATAAGCTTTGATATCACTGTCATCCATATCTGTATCTGAAAGGCCAAAAGTGAAACCATCTTTAGAGATTGAAACACCATAATCAATAATGTCATCGTCACCAATAAAATCACCAGAATAATGGCCTAGGTGTAACGCCATTTCAGTGCCGTTACTACCAACTGCAAAACCATAGTCTGCTGTTAGGTATAAAGAGTCACCAAAGTCAGTACCATCACCACTTGCAGCTGAGCTTGCCAATACAGAAGCACCAAAACTGAAACCGCCCATACTGATACTACCGTAAACTTCTGAAAAATCGGCATCAGCGCCAGATGCAGCGTCAGGGTAAGCATAATAAATGAAGCCTACATCGTAGCTCATATTCTCATTAATATCGCCACCAAAGCCAGCATAGAGGTCTAGTTCATAGGTCATTTCATCAGCCCATGATGCATTTGAAGCCCAAGTACCAGCATAAAAACCAGACTCGCTAGCATAGTCAATGCCACCTGATACAGCTGCATCACCACCGGTTTGTTCTTGTCCGCGCCATAAGTAATTAGATGTTGCTGCTGCATTAGCTGTCACTTCAGCAAGTGCGACAGTAGATGTAAGGCCCATTAATACAAGTGCACTTAATGCAACTGATTTTTTTAGATTTAGCATGTTTCGTATCCTGTTGTTATGTTGATTTTGGTTCACAATTATTAATGAGATTGCAGTCTCTGAGATTGTGATGCCCATTTATTGTTGTCTAACAAAAGTAATTGCACTGCTTATGCCAAGTTAAATCTAATATTTAATATTTATGCATTTATTTCTAAAAAACAGATAGATAAGTTTATCAAGAGGGGAGGTGTGAAACTATTTGGATTAATAATGTGCACTTTAATAGTGCGTAAATATAGAAGGCTGCACAAGGATCATGCAGCCTTACATTAGGTAATTACTTGATACTTTAGCCGAATATAGTGCGCATAAGGCTAATAGTTTCATTAACGCCACGACCTTTTTGCACTTCGCTGATGATAGAGTCTCGCTTGGCCCTAATATGCTCAGGTATTTCATCGCTAGAAAGCGCACGGTCAACTAAAATCTCAGCAGACTCTTTACCGCGGCGTACTGATTTAGTCGAAGTTGAAGTGCTGCGTTTAGGTTTATTTAGTAGCTTAATGTAATTTGAACTATCAGCCGTAGATTTGTCAGCATAATAAAATAAGCAAGGCAGTAAAGCTTTAATAGAAACAAGCTGTTGCTCTAGCTCATTGCTGCCCGTAGCCATCTTAAACCATGACATAGCATGTATCGTTTGTACTATATCTTGCCAATAGCGTTCAAAATCACGGTTATTCAGTTTTGTAATACCAAGAGCAGAGCAAAGCGCATCTAGGCGGGTATTATTAATTGGTGTGAAAATATCAGGACGTCGCATGGCTAATAGGCGAGTAGCAGGGGCCAATGTTGGTTTTTCATCACTGCCATTAAATGCAAGTAAATATCCAACAACAAATTGTTGATAGTCAGCTTCACTTACTTCGCCTTCAAGCGGTATATTTACCAGTGCGTCATCAAATAGTCCCGGTAAATCAGCCATCATCTGATGAAAGCCTTTCGCGCTTTTAGTAGAGCAGAACCACTCAACATCGAAATTATAAGTGCTAGGATCTAGAGCAGCGGTGTGTTTACCGCAAAAGGTGAGTAAATCCTCAGGGATCATTTCTTTTAACGGTTGTTCACGTAGGTTTGCAATATAATTTGTGAGTCGTAACTGTTCATCTAAAGCGATGAGTTCCTTATGCTGATCTACAAACATACTCACAACTGGCCAAGGTGCAACACGTAATGTTTTCAATTGTAAAAAGCTAATTGCAGATATTAATAGGTCATGTAGCTTCTTTAAAATCGGTAATTGATTCGCTTCGAGTAAATCGTAGTTGATACGATCTTTACTAGCGCTAAGCAATTCGTAGCACCAACCTAAAAAGTCTTCAGGGTGATTTTCTATTTTTACCGCCATCAGGTTTAGACTGATTTCAGAAGCCTGTTTTAAAATATTTTGATAAATTTGACTTTCTTGTTCGCCTAACGCCATTTTTGAAGGTGAAATTAGCAATTTTTTCATGCCTGAGGATACTCCGCTTAGATACTTTTTCAGTTGTCTATTTTAGCGCAAATTAGCTAAAAGCGACAGGGGCGTGCATCATACCTAAGTATGCTGGGGATGCAATCAAGATAACGGTGAAAGTATCAAGATTGCGTTATTTTATTCAGTCAGTTTCATCAAGTGAAAATAGACTTTCAACAGAGGTATTAAAAAATAGTGCTATCTTTAAAGCGATAATCACCGATGGTGTAAAGCGCGATGTTTCAACTGTGCTAACTGTTTTACGAGACACACTAATCGCGTCAGCGAGTTCTTGCTGCGAAAGCCCGGCTGTTTTTCGAAATTTTGCTATGTGGTTTTGCACATTAACTCCTAATCACGATTTTGCCATAAAATTGAGACACCATACGCTAAACACATTACTGCTAGATAGAAGGTTGCCATCATACTGTGTGTTATATGTAAGGCGAAGTCATTCGACCCCAAATATACTGTACCCATAGTAAAGAGGAGAGCTAGTACCACATGCTTATAGGCAATTGTGTCTATAGTGTTTAAGTATTCATCCTTGTAAGTAAGGTGGTATTTCATTTTTCGAGTGAAGCCTCCCCTAATTACAAACATAAAAAATGAGCCTAAAAAAGCACTGACTCCTAATAATAATAAAGGTGTAGATGCTTTATTCAACATGGGGTAAACACTTATAATAAGTAAAGTAACGCCCATAAAAATTGAAAACCATGCATTCTGACCCATAAATTTTTCTTCAGCTTTAATATCCTGATTCATAATATTCGTCCTGTTATTTTAATTGATACCTATAGGTATCAATGTAACCTCAGGGTATCATTTGATCAAGATATTTTTGTAACCCAAAGGTATCAAAATGTTTCAGGACTGATTCAGATACAAGTTTGTACACTTTGGGAACTTACTTTTTTCTACTCTTTGCAATGATTTTCAGCCTAACTCCCGCTATGATAAGAACATTAAATGAACATTTGAAAGGACCATCATGAAAACCATCTTTAAAGTTATAGGTGTAATACTGATATTGCTGATTGCATTAATAGTTGCTGCACCATTTTTAATTCCTACTGATGCAATTTTTAATAAAGTATCAGAACAAGTTGAGCAAACAACTGGGCGAAGTTTGACTATTCAGGGTGATAAGTCACTCTCAGTGTTTCCTTCATTAAAGCTTGAGCTTAATGATGTACATTTTGCGAATATGCAAACAGGTTCACGCCCTGACATGGCTAGCATGCAACAGTTAGCAATTCATATTCCATGGTTTTCATTATTTGGTGGTGAATTTAAACTTGAAAAGTTCGTCATTAATGAGCCAAATATTCTGTTAGAGACAGATAAAAGCGGTAAAGCAAACTGGCAACTTTTTGATGCCGTAGCAAAGCAGCCTGAAGCTTCACCTCAAAATAGTGAGGCTGTAAAACTACCTGATAGTTTTGATATAGAGCTAGGTGAAGTGGCGATTTATGGTGGGTCCTTCACGTACTTAGATGGTAAAACAGGTGTCCAGCAACAAATAAGCGATCTTGATCTAGCAATATTATTACCTTCATTACGCAAGGAGCTTGAAATAAAAGGTGCTATTACATATATGCAAGAGCGCTTTGAGCTTGATGTAAAAGTAGATACACCAGCTAAAGCAATAGAAGGTAATACCTTTAATGTGACGAAGGCTTTATCGTCGCGTCTAGTAGATGTCGACTTCAAAGGTTCGATTGCTAAACAAGGGCAAGATATTCAAGGTCAACTATCACTTAGTGGCGATTCAGTTAAAAGTATTGCGAACTGGCAAGGCATAGAACTAAATGCAAAAGAGAATGCGTTCAATGCTTTTAATGTGAAAGGTAAAATGCACTTGCAGGGTGAAAAGTTCACATTAACTGAGTTGCTAGCTACACTTGATGCATTACAAATCAAAGGTAGTAGTGATATCAATCTAGGTCAGCGTTTAGCTGTTAATGCAGATATCGACTTAGGCATGCTTGATTTAAATCCATATTTACCAGAAGTAGTGGCTAAAAATGAAGATGAAGTTGAGCCAGCCGCTGATGCACCTGCACAACCTATAGTGTGGGATGATACAAAAATTGATATGAGTGGATTAAATTCACTTGATGCAAATATAGTTATCCGTTCAAGTGGGCTTAAAGCGAACGATATAACGCTGGGAGCTAACCAGTTTACAGTGAACCTTAAAGATGCAGTTGCGAATCTAAGCCTTGATAAATTTGCTGCTTATGAAGGCAGTGGTAAAGGAAAGGTAACAATAAATGCAAAACAAACCCCATATAAAATAACGACTGACTTTTCTTTAGATGCAATCGATGCACAACCTCTGCTAACTGATGCTGCAGGCTTTGATAAGTTAATGGGGAAAGGATCACTAAATTGGGATTTAACGACAAGTGGTGATAGCCAAAAAAGCTTCGTTAATGCATTACAAGGTAAGTTAGCATTTGAATTTGCTGATGGCGCGGTCAAAGGGGCAAATATAGCTGAGATGGTTCGTAAAGGTAAAGAGTTGATCAAAGGGAATATTGGCGCAGTATCTGAAGGACTTGATACTGGCTTTGATAACTCTGAGCAAACAGATTTCTCAGCCTTAACAGGTAGCTTTAATTTTAGTGACGGCGTTGGTAAAAACACGGACTTATCAATGTTAAGCCCATTAATTAGAATTAGTGGTGAAGGGGATGTTAACTTACCGATGACCACTGTTAATTATCGCTTAGTGACAGGAATTGTAGATTCACTCGAAGGGCAAGGCACAACAGATGATAGTACTGGCTTTAAAATTCCTATCAGAATCGAAGGCCCTTTCCATGATGTTGGTATCAGTCTAGATGTAAGTAAAGCGGCTGAAGACGAAGTGAAAGAAAAAGCAAAAGATAAAATTAAAGATAAATTAAAAGGCTTGTTTGGCTAATACAGCAATAATAAGTAGAATAAAAATCAATCAGGGCATAATTATGCCCTGATTGATTTATAAGCAGCTGTTAAACAGCAAATTATTATCTAGCGTTAAATTAACGAGCACTAGAATTATAAATTAATTAAAAAATAACCTACCACTACCCCCTCAATGCTGATACAATTGCCCGCCCTTAAGAGACAACTTAGTTGTTTTTTGGTGGGTATTTAATCTAAATGTCTTGATTTTAAACGATTTAAGGCAAGTTGTAATAACTACACCGGAGGTCATTAACATGATCCAAATGCAAACTCAGCTGGAAGTTGCTGATAACAGCGGCGCTCGCAAAGTGCAGTGTATTAAAGTCTTAGGCGGTTCGCACCGTCGTTATGCAGCGATTGGTGACATCATTAAAGTTTCTGTTAAAGAAGCGATTCCTCGCGGTAAAGTGAAGAAAGGTGATGTTAAAAACGCGGTAGTTGTGCGTACTAAGAAAGGCGTTCGTCGTCCTGACGGTTCTTTGATCCGTTTCGACAGCAATGCGGCTGTTATCTTAAATGATAACTTGCAGCCAATTGGTACACGTATTTTCGGCCCTGTGACTCGTGAGCTTCGTAATGACAAGTTCATGAAAATCGTTTCACTAGCCCCAGAAGTACTGTAAGGAGTCAATCATGGCAGCAAAAATCCGTCGTGATGACGAAGTAATCGTTCTAGCAGGTAAAGACAAAGGTAAGCGCGGCAAAGTGCTTTCAGTTGTTACCGAGTCTGGTCGAGTATTTGTCGAAGGCATAAACTTAATCAAGAAACACCAAAAGCCGGTTCCACAATTGAACCAAGCTGGCGGCATTGTTGAAAAAGAAGCGTCTATCGACGTATCAAACGTTGCGATCTTCAACTCGGAAACGAGTAAAGCAGATCGTGTAGGTTTCAAGATTGAAGATGGTAAGAAATTACGTATCTTTAAATCTACTGGTAAAACTATCTAATAGTTGGAGTAGAATGATGGCGAAACTGCATGAAGTATATAAAGACAAAGTAGTTGCTGAGCTTCAAGAGAAGTTTGGTTTCAGCTCTGTCATGCAAGTCCCTCAGATCGAAAAGATCACATTAAATATGGGCGTGGGCGAAGCCCTAGCTGACAAGAAAATTTTAGATAACGCTGTTGCGGATCTAGAAGCTATCTCTGGTCAGAAACCTTTAATCACTAAAGCACGCAAATCTGTTGCTGGCTTTAAAGTGCGTGAAGGCTACCCAATTGGCTGTAAAGTAACCTTACGCGGCGAGCGTATGTGGGACTTTTTTGAGCGTTTGGTTTCAATCGCTATCCCACGTATCCGTGACTTCCGTGGTGTAAGTGCTAAGTCTTTCGATGGACGTGGTAACTACAGCATGGGCGTACGTGAACAAATCATCTTCCCAGAAATTGATTATGATAAAGTAGACCGTGTACGCGGTATGGATATCACAATCACTACATCTGCGAAAACAGATGAGGAAGGCCGTGCGTTGTTAGAAGCGTTTAACTTCCCATTCAAGAAATAAGGGTAGGGTTATGGCAAAGAATTCTATGAAAGCGCGCGAAGCAAAGCGCACAAAATTAGTT
Organism: Pseudoalteromonas mucoides; assembly: GCF_049257175.1. Taxonomy (NCBI): domain Bacteria; kingdom Pseudomonadati; phylum Pseudomonadota; class Gammaproteobacteria; order Alteromonadales; family Pseudoalteromonadaceae; genus Pseudoalteromonas; species Pseudoalteromonas mucoides. Next base: position 8,001 of record NZ_JBMMUC010000031.1, on the reverse strand, counting down.
GCACAGTTCGCTGAAAAGCGCGCAGCACTAAAAGCTATCATCAGCGATGTGAAAACATCTGACGATGATCGTTGGGACGCGGTACTTAAGCTACAAGCTTTACCACGTGATTCTAGCCCTGCACGTCAACGTAATCGTTGTAACATTACGGGCCGCCCACATGGTTACCTTCGCAAATTCGGCATGAGCCGTATTAAAGTTCGCGAAGCAGCTATGCGCGGTGAAATTCCTGGCCTTAAAAAGGCTAGCTGGTAATAGAATCACGGGAGTAAGACTATGAGCTTGCAAGATCCTATCGCGGATTTGTTCACACGTATCCGTAACGGTCAATCAGCGAAGAAAGTATCTGTAACGATGCCAACTTCAAAGCTGAAAGTAGCGGTAGCTAAAGTATTAAAAGACGAAGGTTACATCACTGATTTCGCAGTAAACGGCGATGTTAAACCTGAGCTTTCTATCGAGTTGAAATACTTCGAAGGCAAAGCTGTTATTGAAAACATCCAGCGTGTTAGCCGCCCTGGTCTACGTATCTATAAGAGACGTGACGAATTACCGAAGGTAATGGGTGGTCTAGGTATCGCTATCGTATCAACTTCTAAAGGCCTAATGACAGACCGCGCCGCACGTAGTGCTGGTGTTGGTGGTGAAATCATTGGTTTTGTAGCTTAATCGGAGGGGAACTATGTCTCGCATAGCAAAGGCACCAATAAACGTTCCTGCCGGTGTAGAAGTTACATTAAAAGGCCAGGAAATCACAGTTAAAGGCAAAAACGGTGAACTTACTCGTACAATCAACGATGCAGTTGAAGTACAAGTTAACGACAACGTTATTACAACTTTACCTCGTGAAGGCGTAGCCAATGCATGGGCACAAGCAGGTACTGCTCGCGCTCTTATCAACAACATGGTTGTTGGTACGCATACAGGTTACGAGAAGAAACTTCAGTTAGTAGGCGTTGGTTATCGTGCAGCAGCTAAGGGTAAAACATTAGATTTAACTCTTGGTTTCTCGCACCCAGTTAATTTCGCAGTTCCTGAAGGAATTACGATTGAAACTCCAAGCCAAACAGAAGTTCTAGTTAAGGGCGTAGATAAGCAGTTAGTTGGTCAAACAGCTGCTAACATTCGTGCATACCGTAAACCAGAGCCTTATAAAGGTAAAGGTGTTCGTTACGCAGATGAGAATGTACGCCGTAAAGAGGCTAAGAAGAAGTAAGGTAAGACGATGGATAAAAAAACAGCTCGTCTACGTCGTGCTAAACGCACTCGTAGAAATTATATTGAACAAGGCACAACGCGTCTTGTTATCCACCGCACGCCACGTCACATTTACGCTCAAGTAGTTAATGCTGAGGGTAGTGTACTGGCTGCTGCTTCTACTGTTGAGAAAGCTATTAGCGAAACAGTTAAAGGCACAGGCAACGTTGCAGCTGCACAAGCAGTTGGTAAAGCGGTTGCAGAACGTGCGGCTGACAAAGGCATCGAAAAGATTGCTTTTGATCGCAGTGGCTTTAAATATCACGGCCGTGTGAAGGCGCTAGCAGATGCTGCGCGTGAAGCCGGTTTGCAATTCTAGGAGTAGACAATGGCTAACGTAGAAGCAAAGCAACAACAGCCTGATTTAGCTGAAAAGCTAATCGCGGTAAACCGTGTGTCTAAAGTAGTTAAAGGTGGTCGTATCTTTAGCTTCACTGCACTAACAGTAGTTGGTGACGGCGCAGGTAAAGTAGGTTTCGGTTATGGTAAAGCACGTGAAGTTCCAGCTGCTATTCAAAAAGCAATGGAAAAAGCACGTCGTAACATGATCAACGTAGACCTAAATGGCAACACATTACAGCACCCTGTTAAAGGGCGTCATGCTGGCTCACAAGTGTTCATGAAACCAGCCTCTGAAGGTACTGGTATCATTGCAGGTGGTGCTATGCGTGCAGTACTTGAAGTGACTGGTGTGCAGAACGTACTTTCTAAATGTTACGGTTCTACTAACCCGATCAACGTTGTACGTGCAACGATCTCAGCTCTTGAGAATATGAATTCTCCTCAGTCGATCGCTGCTAAACGTGGTCTTCGAGTAGATGAGATTCTGGGGTAAACCATGGCTAATAAAACTGTAAAAGTAACACAAGTAAAGAGCTCTATCGGTCGTTTACCGAAGCATAAAGCTACATTACGCGGTCTTGGTTTACGTCGTATCAATCACACTGTTGAGTTGGAAGACACAGCATGTGTACGTGGTATGATCAACCGAGTTTCATACATGGTTAAGGTTGAGGGGTAATTCGAATGCATTTGAATACACTTTCTCCTGCTGCAGGATCAAAATCTGCTGGTAAACGTGTTGGTCGTGGTATCGGTTCTGGTCTTGGTAAGACTGGTGGCCGTGGTCACAAAGGTCAAAAATCACGTTCTGGCGGTAAAGTACGCGTTGGTTTCGAAGGCGGTCAAATGCCTATGCAACGTCGTCTACCTAAGTTCGGTTTCACTTCTCGCAAATCTTTAGTATCTGCAGAAATTAACCTATACGAAATCGCTAAAGTTGAAGGCGATGTGGTAGACCTAGGTACGTTACAAGCAGCTGGTCTAGTTAAAAAGAACGTTCAGTTCGTTAAAGTTGTTAAATCTGGCGAAGTTTCACGCGCAGTAACCGTTAAAGGCCTTAAGGCTTCTAAAGGTGCTCGCGAGGCTATCGAAGCTGCCGGAGGCAAGGTAGAAGACTAAGGAAGTACTAATGGCTAAACCAGGTCAAGATATGCAAAGTGCACAAGGTGGACTTTCGGAATTGAAACGTCGATTACTATTCGTATTAGGCGCTATCATTATTTACCGTCTAGGTTCATTTGTGCCGATCCCTGGGATTGACGCCGCTGTACTTGCCGATTTCTTCGAGCAACAAAAGGGCACCATTGTTGAAATGTTTAACATGTTCAGTGGTGGTGCACTTGAGCGAGCTTCAGTGTTAGCACTGGGTATTATGCCTTACATTACAGCTTCGATTATTACGCAACTATTAACGCATATGTATCCGCCGTTTATAGAGCTTAAGAAAGAAGGTGAACAAGGGCGTAAGAAAATTAGCCAGTACACACGCTATGGCACGCTTTTGCTTGCTACTATCCAATCAATCGGTATAGCCACAAGCTTACCGGGCATGATGGACGGGTTAGTTGTTAACCCAGGTTTAGGTTTCTATTTCACCGCAGTGGTGAGTTTAGTAACTGGTACTATGTTCCTTATGTGGTTGGGCGAGCAAATTACAGAGCGCGGTATCGGTAACGGTATCTCGGTTCTAATATTTGTTGGTATTGTAGCAAACTTGCCGTCTGCTATTGGTTCGACAGCCGAAATGGCGCGCCAAGGTGATCTGAATGTTTTAGTACTGTTGATGGTTGCTGTAATCGTATTCGCTGTAACTTATCTTGTAGTATTCTTTGAACGTGGGCAACGACGTATTGTTGTTAACTACGCAAAGCGTCAGCAAGGTCGTCAAGTATTTGCTGCTCAAAGCACGCATTTACCACTAAAAGTTAATATGGCGGGTGTTATTCCACCAATCTTTGCTAGCAGTATTATTCTGTTCCCTGGTACTATTGCCAGCTGGTTCGGCCAGGGTGAAGGTCCTGTCGCTGATGTGCTACAAGCCATTGCTACAACGTTGACTCCAGGTCAGCCTTTGTATGCATTAGTTTTAGCTGCGGCTATTATCTTCTTCTGCTTTTTCTATACAGCGTTGGTGTTTAACCCACGTGAAACAGCAGATAACCTGAAAAAATCTGGCGCATTTATCCCAGGTATTCGTCCAGGTGAGCAGACATCGAAATACATTGATAAAGTGATGACACGCCTGACATTGGCAGGTGCTTTGTATATAACCTTTATCTGTCTGGTGCCCGAATTCATGACCATGGCATGGCAAACGCCATTCTACTTCGGCGGTACATCAATATTGATTATCGTTGTTGTGATCATGGACTTTATGGCACAAGTACAAACTCATATGATGTCACATCAATATGATTCTGTGCTGAAAAAAGCGAACCTTAAAGGCTACGGTCGATAAGGTCAGTTTACGGAGTTGAGCAATGAAAGTACGTGCTTCCGTTAAGAAAATATGCCGTAACTGTAAAGTTATTAAACGTGCCGGTGTTGTACGTGTAATTTGCAGTGAGCCAAAGCATAAGCAAAGGCAAGGCTAATTAATAAGTCGTGCAGGCTGAGATTTCTTGGCCTGTGTTTTCAATTGTGATTTGGTCTTCGTTTGAGTATCCTTACGGGCTCTTCAAACAGATGATAACCAAATTCAAATATAGGAGATGTGTTAGTGGCCCGTATCGCTGGCATTAACGTCCCTGATCATAAACATGCAGTTATTGGTTTAACAGCTATTTATGGCATAGGTAAGACTCGCTCTAAGGCTATCTTAGTAGCGACTGGTATCGCCGAGACCACAAAAATCGGTGAACTTTCAGACGAAACACTTGACGTACTTCGTGAAGAAGTTGGCAAGTACACTGTAGAAGGTGATCTTCGTCGTGAAGTTACTTTGAATATCAAGCGCCTTATGGACCTTGGTTGTTTCCGTGGCCTACGTCACCGTCGCTCTTTACCACTACGTGGTCAAAGAACTAAGACTAACGCGCGTACCCGTAAGGGTCCTCGTAAGCCTATTAAGCGATAAGGGGATAGTATTATGGCTAAGACACCAATTCGTCGTAAAAAGGTTAAAAAGCAAGTTGCTGATGGTATGGCTCATGTTCATGCTTCTTTCAACAACACTATTGTTACAATTACCGACCGTCAAGGTAATGCATTATCATGGGCTACTGCCGGTGGTTCAGGTTTCCGTGGTTCACGTAAATCTACACCATTCGCTGCTCAGGTTGCTGCAGAGCGTGCAGGTACTGCTGCTCAAGAATACGGTTTAAAAAATCTAGAAGTTTTCATCAAAGGTCCAGGTCCAGGTCGTGAATCTGCTGTACGTGCTTTGAATGCTGCTGGTTACCGTATCACCAACATCACTGACGTGACGCCAATACCACATAATGGTTGTCGTCCACCGAAGAAACGTCGCGTTTAACAATAGGTTAGGAGAAATAACATGGCAAGATATTTGGGCCCTAAGCTCAAGCTGAGTCGTCGTGAAGGTACTGACCTGTTCCTTAAGAGCGGCGTAAGAGCTATCGACTCTAAGTGTAAACTTGAGACTGCACCTGGTCAGCACGGCGCTCGTAAAGGTCGCTTATCTGATTACGGTTTACAATTACGTGAAAAGCAAAAAGTTCGTCGTATGTACGGTGTACTTGAAAAGCAATTCAGTAACTACTACAAAGAAGCTGCTCGCCTTAAAGGCAATACAGGTGAAAACTTGTTACAGCTTTTAGAGCAACGTTTAGACAATGTTGTATACCGCATGGGTTTTGCAAGCACACGTGCTGAAGCACGTCAGTTAGTAAGCCACAAAGCGGTTTTAGTTAATGGTCGTGTTGTGAACATTCCTTCATTCGTAATTACTCCAGAAGATGTAGTAGTTATTCGTGAAAAGTCTAAGACACAAGCGCGTATCATCGCTGCTCTAGAACTAGCCGAGCAACGTGAAAAGCCGACTTGGGTTGAAGTTGACGGTAAGAAAATGGAAGGTAATTTCAAACGCCTACCTGAGCGTTCAGACCTGTCTGCGGACATTAATGAACAACTAATCGTCGAACTTTACTCTAAGTAAAGTTAAGAGTTAAGAGAGGATAAAATGCAGGGTTCTGTTACAGAATTTCTAAAACCAAGGTTAGTCGATATCGACGCTATCAACCCAACACGTTCTAAAGTTGTTTTAGAACCATTAGAACGTGGCTTTGGCCACACGTTGGGAAATGCCTTACGCCGTATACTTCTTTCGTCTATGCCTGGATGTGCAGTAACCGAAGTTGAAATCGACGGTGTATTGCATGAATACAGCGCGAAAGAAGGCGTACAAGAAGACATCATTGAAATTCTGTTAAATCTTAAAGGTCTAGCAGTAACTTTAGAAGGTAAAGATGAAGTTTTTCTGACCCTGACTAAGTCTGGTGTAGGCCCTGTGACTGCGGCAGATATTCAGCACGATGGCGATGTAACAATTGCTAACCCAGATCACGTTATTTGTCATTTAACGACAGATAGCAGCGATATCAGCATGCGTATTCGTGTTGAACGCGGTCGCGGTTATGTGCCGGCGTCTAGCCGTTTATCCTCTGATGACGATGAGCGTCCAATTGGTCGATTGTTGCTTGATGCATCATTTAGCCCAGTTGAACGTATTGCGTACTCGGTTGAATCAGCACGTGTTGAACAACGTACAGACTTAGACAAGTTAATCATTGATATGGAAACAAACGGCACTTTAGATCCTGAAGAAGCGATCCGCCGTGCGTCTACTATCTTAGCTGAACAATTAGATGCATTCGTAGATTTACGTGATGTAACTGAACCAGAAGAGAAAGAAGAGAAGCCTGAATTCGATCCTATTCTACTTCGTCCAGTTGATGATCTTGAACTAACAGTACGTTCTGCAAACTGTTTGAAAGCCGAGCAAATTCAATATATCGGTGATTTAGTTCAGCGCACAGAAGTTGAGCTTCTTAAAACGCCTAACTTAGGTAAGAAGTCTCTAACTGAAATTAAAGACGTGCTAGCTTCACGTGGTCTTTCTCTAGGCATGCGCCTAGAAAATTGGCCGCCTGCAAGCCTAGCTGAATAATCTAAATCACTATATTAGTTTAGTTAGAAGGATAGGGTCATGCGCCATCGTAAGAGTGGTCGTCAATTAAACCGTAACAGCAGCCATCGTAAAGCGATGTTCAGCAATATGGCAGGTTCTTTGGTGAAACACGAAATCATCAAAACTACTTTGCCTAAAGCGAAAGAGTTACGCCGTGTAATTGAACCTTTAATCACACTGGCTAAGACTGACAGTGTAGCAAATCGCCGTTTAGCGTTTGCTCGCACGCGTGATAATGAAGTAGTTGGTAAATTGTTCAGCGAAATCGGTCCTCGTAATGCGGATCGTCCAGGTGGTTACACTCGTATTCTTAAGTGTGGCTTCCGTGCTGGTGATAATGCACCAATGGCTTATATTGAACTAGTAGGTCGCACATCTGCAACCGAAGAAGTTCAAGAAGACGCGCAGTCTGCTGAGTAAGTCTTAAAGACACCAAAAAGCCGAGCTTATGCTCGGCTTTTTAATGCCTATAATTCCATTTCTAATCTACACCATCTATTCTCTATTTATCTTTAATGTATCTTCTTGGCATATAATTATTGATAAACCTATTTCTGAGCAAATATCTTACTCGATAACACAACCTACCATTTACTTAATATATAAGATCCCAGTGTTGATCTTACTTAATTAAGATCGTGTATTAAGGTTTATTAATTAAATTTCTAGTTTAAAGCACTATAAATAGACTTTATTACCCTTGATTAGCTCTGTTTTCATACGTTTCGTTCAAATACTCAGCGAACAGTACTTTATTTTGAGTTTTATTCAAAAAAAGGTTGATCTGTTTTCGGATCTCCCTATAATGCGACCCCACTGAGACGGCAGAGCAGGCAACGCTTAAGCTGCAAGTAAGTCGAGTAAAACTTGAGTTTAGATTTTTTAAAAAGTTTAAAGTTAAGTGTTGACAAAAAAATAGGAAAGCGTAACATGCGCAGCCCTAGCGAGATAAAGCAACGCGCTTTAATCGCAACGTTCTTTAACAATATAAAGCAATCATCTGTGTGGGCACTCGTACAGATTGAGTTCTAACAGCCGAGCTTAACTTTCTTTTTAGATAGCTAAGCAAGGCAAAAAATTTAGAGTCTCAATTGAAACTGAGTGACCAACAGCAATAAATTTATTTATTGCAGCACAGTCAATTCAATATCGAAAGATATTAAATAAATTCAGAATTCATTGAGCTGTTCTTCGGAACATAAAAACTTTTAATTGAAGAGTTTGATCATGGCTCAGATTGAACGCTGGCGGCA
>NZ_JBMMUC010000030.1:0-15408 GCF_049257175.1 Pseudoalteromonas mucoides | reverse complement strand
ACCATTAAGTTTTTTACCGGATTGAAGTGCCTTAACTGCATCTTCGAAGTTGAATTGATTTGTCATGTGTCATTCCTGTTTTTATCAGTTTACTGAAATGACACAGATTTTTGAACACTACCCTTAATACACAAAAAAGGCGAAAGTTACCTTTCGCCTTGTCACCGTTGAGCTTAAAAATTAATAGTTGCTATTAACTTTTTGTTACTTCATCTGCTTTTTTATCGCCACGTTTACCTTTTTTATGGCCTTTATCTTTCATTTTTTTAGCAAAATGTTTTTTCATTTTACTATATTTTTCACGTTGTTCAGCATTCAAAATTTGCCAAACTGTATGTTCCATTTTAAGTTTTTGCATAGCAAATTTCTCGGCTTTGGCTTCGCGTGAGTCAATCAGCTCTTGCGCTGCATTTTCATCAAATGTTGACTTAGCTAATAGCACGTCCATTTTTGCTTTAAATGCTTCACGCTCAGCTTTACGAGTTTCTTTATCAGCGCGCATCGCTTTCATTTGCTCTTTTTGAGCATCAAAGGCCGCTTTTAACTGAGTTTGCTGTGCTTGCGTTAAATCTAGTTTGTCAGCACCACGCTCAGAAAGTAAAAAGCGTGCTTCATGCATACCTTTACCATGATGCATGCCGCCTTTAGCCATGGCCACGCCGGTACCAAGCGTTGCTGTTGCTAATCCACAAATTAATACTAGTTTAGTTAGTTTACGTGTGATCATAATCATTACCTCTTGGTTGGGGATCTTATTCACTTGGCTATTGCCTTAGCGAGTAAGTTAACTATAACAACTGCAATGCAAAGCAACGCAAATGAGTGTAAAGGTTATGTAAAGATTACCATTTATACACTTTACTGGGTAAAATAAAGGTATTGCAGCATAGCGAGGTCGGCTAAATGAAACTATTAATGATTGATGATGATACAGGGTTATGTGAACTCCTGAGTGAGTATCTTACAGCACAAGGCTATATCGTTGAATGTGTTCACGACGGAGAGCAAGGACTAAAAAAAGCATTTGAGCATGACTATGCACTGATCTTACTTGATGTCATGTTACCCAAGCTTGATGGCTTCGAAGTACTCAAACAATTAAGACAGAAAAAGTTAACCCCGGTTATTATGCTGACTGCTAAAGGTGAAGATTTTGATCGCATTTTTGGTTTAGAGCTTGGTGCTGATGATTATATTCCAAAGCCCTTTAATCACCGAGAACTGCTAGCACGTGTAAAAGCCATTACCCGGCGCATTGAACATATCGCAAGCCTGAGTAACACCAGCTCAAATAAGCTCACTGTAAACAATATCATTATTAACTTAGCAGCTCGCCAAGCCTATGTGGATAACAACGAGCTTAGTTTAACGGGTACAGAGTATGAAGTACTTGCTTTATTGGTAAAAAATGCAGGCGAAGTAGTAAGTAAAGAACAAATCAGCGAAGAAGTACTAGGGAGACGCCTAGCCTCTTTTGATCGCTCAATAGATATGCACGTGAGTAATATTCGTAAAAAAATCGCAGAATATAATAATTCTGAGCGAATTAAAACCATGCGAGGAACAGGCTATGTCTTTATCCGCGGAGAGTAAAAATACTCGCTTAGCTTGGTTAAAGCACCCTAAGGATTTTCTATTTTTTAAAATCTTTATCTGGTTTTGGCTAACTGTCATCGGCACGATAACCTCTTTAGTGTTTTTAAGTAATATTGCTACGAACCAAGTAAGCAATGAAGAATTACGTGGCCCGATGAAAAAAAACCTCGAATATACCGCTAAAAGTATCGAGCGCACTGCCATCAAGCATGATAAAACCGCGGCTGAACTTCTTAATCACCCTCGATTAGCTAAGCGAAAATTACTGTATTTAAATTCAGATCAAGCAGAGCATTCGCTTACAAGTCGTGTACCTGAAGAAAATATAGACTTAAACATACTTAACTTTACTAAAAGTATGCCCCCCCAGATAATCTTCGCTGAAAACTTTCAAGCATTCGGGCCTATAATGGTAAACCTACCTGAAGGTCGTTTTTACCTTTATGAAATCGATGAAAACCATCAAGCGCCGTTTTTAATCCGTTTAAAATTGATGCCTATTTGGCTTAAAACTATTATTGCCCTGATTGCTTCATTAGCACTGAGTTTTATATTTAGCCGTAACTTAATTGCGCCAATCAACCATTTAAAGCAAGCGGCAATTAAGCTCTCTAAAGGTGATTTAACAGCTCGTGCTAATATCAATGAGAATAGACAAGATGAACTAGGGATTTTAGGCCGTGACTTCAATAGTATGGCAAGTCAAATCGAGCAACTAATTACAGCGCAAAAGCGTTTACTGGCCGATATTTCTCATGAATTACGTTCACCTTTAACACGTTTAAAAATGGCAACCGGTCTTGCTCAAATGCAAGCCGCTGATGAAAATCAAGCTTACCTTGATAGAATAGAAAAAGAAGCAAATCAACTAGATAAAATGATTGCTGACGTACTACAAGTGTCACGCTTAGAAGCAAAAAGCCAAACTCTGTCACTGCACAAGCAATCGATGCAGGTCATTGTTGATCACGTTTTAAATGACGCACAGTTTGAGGCCAAGCAAAGCAATAAAACATTACACGTAGAAGGCCAACTCAAGCTTGATATATATTGTGATGAAAGCTTAATTGCCAGTGCTCTTGAAAACGTATTACGTAATGCTATTAAATACGCACAGCACACCATAACAATTAAACTTGACGTAAAAGACGCTATTTATATTGAGATTAACGATGATGGTCCAGGTGTTGAGCCAGAGAACTTAACCCGACTCTGCGAACCTTTTTTTAGGCAGTCAGATGCCAGAGACAGAACCAGTGGTGGTACAGGCTTAGGGCTAGCCATTGCTAAAAACGCCATTACAGCGCATTCAGGTAGCTTAACATTGCATAACCAACTCAATAGTGGCCTCAGCGTAAAAATTGTTTTACCTACTAAAAAGCAACATTAATTATGTTTTATAGCTCAGAGCAAACTCTACATGATCAACAACAGTTTATTGCACGTTTTTTTTCGGAACATGTAACTAAGCAGCACTTAACAACAGCCAATGGTGATTTATATTATGGTTTTGCGATTCCTGAGCATGCGCATACCGCCGTTGTTATAAGCTCTGGTCGCATTGAAGGGCTTGATAAATATCAAGAACTACTGTGGGAGTTATATAAAAATAACTATGCCGTGTTTATTGTTGATCATCAAGGTCAGGGCCGCTCCTATCGCGCTTTAGCAAATCCACACAAAGGGTTTGTTAATCAGTTTAGTGACTATGCTCAAGACCTAAGTTTATTTGATAGCAAAATAGTTAAACAATATTGGCAGGGTAAAAAAGTCATGCTTGGTCATTCTATGGGCGGAGCAATTGCATTTGATTATCTGGCCCGGTTTGAAAATAGCTACAGCGGTGTGTTTTTATCAGCGCCTATGTTTGATATTTACACCAAAGGCACCCCAAAGCCACTGGCCAAATTAGCGGCAAGACTTGCCTGTTTACTAGGTTTAAATAAACTGTATGCGTTTGGTCAAGGTGACTATAAACCTGAAGAGTTTGGGCTAAATGTATTAACTGGCAGCGAAATTCGTTATCAATTATTTAGAAAAACATATCACCAAGAACCCAGTATTCAACTAGGTGGTGTCACCTATGGTTGGCTCAATGCAGCATTTAAATTTATTCATGAGATAGATAATTTAACGCTGTCAGTCCCTATGTTTATTGCCAGTGCCCAACTTGATACTGTAGTAGATAATCAAGCCCAACATGATATTACTCATAAACAAAAAACAGCAATTTTAGAAACCTTTAGCGGCGCAAAACATGAATTACTGTTTGAACAAGACAAAATTCGCAAGGCCGTGCTAACCCGCTTTTATGAGTTTTGCGGCTCACTAACTTGAGGTTGACTCAGGGAAAGCGGATCTTGGTGGATCAAAATATCCATTTCACAGTCAAATTGTGATTTGATCATAGCCACTACCTCGTCTGCCACGTAGTGCGCTCTAATAAGCGGCAAAGTGTCTTCAAGCTCTAAGTGCATTTGTATAAACTTTACTTTGCCCCCTTGGCGAGTACGGACATCATGAACACCAAATACATCAGCATGGCTGTTTGCAATCTCAACTATCTGACTTTTTTCTTCGTCTGGTAATTCTTTATCCATTAAATGATCGGCACTTTGACGAGCAATATCCCAACTGTTGTAAAGTAAGTAGCCCGCTACACCAATTGCAAAGAGTGGATCAGCATACTGCACCCCATTTTGAGCTAATAATATAGCCACCAGCACAGCAGCATTAAGAATTATATCGCCTTTATAATGTACTGAATCGGCTTTAATCGCTATAGATTCGGTATGATTGACAACCTTTGTCTGTACAAATACCACTACGAGCGTACAAGCAATCGCAAAAATGCTCACCCATACACCTAACATTGAGTGACTTAAAACCACAGGATTAAATACTCTTTCAATACCATGAAACGCGAGTAAGCAGCCAGAACCGGCAATAAATGCAGCTTGACCAAGTCCAGCTAAGGCCTCTGCTTTGCCATGACCAAAACGGTGATCGTCATCAGCGGGTCTAAGAGCATAACCTAATACTAAAAAACTCATCGCAGAGGCTGTTATATCCATTAATGAATCTGTCAGAGAACCCAGCATAGATGCTGAGCCAGACGCTAACCATGCCCAGCATTTAGCTGCAATCATTAGGCTCACCATAACCATGGTTACCGCACTGGCGGTTTTTACCCAAAACTCATAACTGCGATGATGCACTTTTTTACCTATACGTAAGCAACTCTTATAAACAGAGTATATCATTTTTTTAAAATGTTTAGTGTATACTCATACGAGTAAAAAATTAGCTTATAATAAGGCACCTTCATGCTCGACATCGTTTTATACCAACCTGAAATTCCACCAAATACCGGGAATATCATCCGTTTATGTGCTAATACCGGATTCTCACTTCATCTTATAGAGCCCCTAGGGTTTGAGTGGGACGATAAACGAGTCAAAAGAGCGGGCCTTGATTACCACGAATTTAGCAACGTACAACGCCATGCTTCATTTGAAGCCTACCTTGAAAAGTGCCAACCTAAAAAAGTATATGCATGCACCACTAAAGGCAGCCAATTTCATCATCAAGCTAGCTATGAAGAAGGCGATTGCCTAGTGTTCGGCCCTGAAACACGTGGACTGCCAGATGAGTTAATTCAATCATTACCTAATGAACAACGAGTGCGTATTCCAATGCAAGCCAATAGCCGAAGCATGAACTTATCTAATGCTGTTGCCGTGTTTGTCTATGAGTCATGGCGTCAATTAGGCTTTCCTAACGCTCAATAAAGTAGCAAGAACTTACTTTAGCGCCTCCGAATGGCGCTAATATATTATTTTAACTGCAACGGTACCACTTTAATTAATTTCATATTCTCTTATTCGCTATAACGCATTTCCTAAACTAATATCAGGGGGTTGTTCTTTTTCATTTACTGATGGTATTTAATGCGCTCACTTTTGTTGATCAGTTGCTTATGTTCCGTACTTTTTAGTGCCTCTTTAATGGCAAGTCCAGACGCATCTGAAAACACCACTTTTAGTTCCTCTTCTACCAACAATTCGTTTTATCAAAACAATTATAAGTTCAGCCTTATTTTTGATAATTCAACAACAATTGCAACCAAAGTAGCTGCCAGCATTAAAACGAACTCCCCTGCAAAAACAAATAATTTCAACTCGGCTTATTTCCCCCTTCCCATAATTCAATATTTACTAATTGGTTTAGTCTTTCTGGTAATTATTTTATTAATTGTTTATAGATTAAAAAGCAATGCTAAACAGGATTTGGCAACTGCATTAATGGCACAGTCAAAAGATGCTATCTGGATTGCTGATGAAAACTTTGAGATCACCAATGTCAACCACGCATTTACCACAATCAGTGGTTATAAACTCAAAGATGTTATTGCCAAAAAACCTAAAGCCTTAACTCAGCAAGGGCGAGACAAAAAGCTCGAAAGTCTTATTTACGATGGACTTGAAAGCGATGGTTATTGGTCTGGTGAGATCTGGAATCTACGTAAGGATGGCCAACCCTATGCACTTGATTTATCAATTACCAAAGTAACCACATCTCACTTACGTAAAGACAAAACACAATACATAGGTTTATTTTCAGATGTGACCGCGCGTAAAAATAATGAACGTGCCATGCTCAAGCTCACAATTAAAGACGCTGTTACAGGGCTCTCTAACCGGGCTATATTTATTGAGTCAGTAAATAAAGCGATTGAAAGCTGCAATAACAAATACCCAAGTTTAATGATCCTATTTATTGATCTAGATAACTTTAACAAGATAAATGACTCCCTTGGTCATTCCACTGGTGATGAGCTACTCAAAGAGGTTGGCAGGCGGCTAACAACCAATTTAGACTCTGGCTATACCATAGCCCGCCTAGGTGGCGATGAGTTTGCCGTGCTAATACCGCCCTACCTATATTCTGATAAAACAATATTCTATGCAAAAAAACAAGCTGACAAAATACTAAAACAATTTCAAATTCCATTTATGCTTAACGGTGTTGAAAGTTATATTTCAGCATGTTGTGGTATCGCGGCTTATCCAGAGAATGGATACTCCAGCGAAGCAATTATGCGCAGTGCCACCAGCGCACTTAACCATGCTAAAAAATTAGGCCACAATAATTATCAGTTTTTTGATGAGGCTAAACACACCATAGACCCTAACGAGTTAAGTAAAGAGAGCGCCCTTTTTCATGCGATTGCTAACAATAATTTTGAATTATTTTACCAAGCAAAGTTTAATACTGAACAAGATAAGCTACACGGCTTTGAAGCTTTAGTACGTTGGCCGCAAGCTGACGGTAGCATAATCAGCCCAGTCGAGTTTATACCTTTAGCTGAGCAAAATGGTGCGATCATCCCGCTAACAGCCTTACTAATGAAGCAACTATTTAAACAATTAGAGACATGGCGCGCTGAGAAGATTAATTTTGGTAAAGTTGCTATGAATATATCCGCATTGCATTTTCAACAAACTAGTTTAGTTGAAATACTCACAGAGTGTTTAGCTACATTTGACGTACCTGCTCGCTGTATAGAGCTTGAGATAACCGAAAGTGCCATGATGGATAACCCTGAATTTGCACAACAACAAATGAATAGAATTAAAGCTCTCGGCTTTACCATAGCGCTTGATGATTTTGGCACTGGGCATTCATCATTAGGTTATTTAAAACGCTTTTCGATAGATACTCTAAAGATAGACCGCTCGTTTATCCAAGACATAACCGACAGTGAACAAGATAGAAATATCACCGCGACAATTATTCGCTTAGCTAAATACTTGCATATTGATGTAGTGGCAGAAGGAGTAGAAACTAAATCACAAGCCTATATGTTGCATGTTATGGGCTGTAGCATTATGCAAGGCTATTACTATAGCCGCCCACTTCGCGCTGAAAAGGTGCCTTCATTTATCACTAAAAGTAACCTAATAAAAACCACGAATTCTTTGCATAGCTAATAAAAAAGCGCAGCTTAAAAACTGCGCTTTTTTATAAATCATTAAAACGCACTATTCAGATTTTTGCTCACGACCCAGTAATGCCATGGCAGCTTCTTTCACGTCTTTGCTTTCATAAAGAACTTGGTATATTTGCTCTGTAATAGGCATCTCAATACCCGTACGCTGAGCCAGTAAATACACTTCTTTAGTATTACGATAGCCTTCAACAACCTGACCTATTGACTCAATGGCCGCTTCAACCCCTTCACCTTTACCAAGCGCTAAGCCAAAGCGACGATTACGAGATTGGTTATCTGTACAAGTGAGTATTAAATCACCAAGACCCGCCATGCCCATAAATGTTTCTGACTTTGCGCCAAGGGCACAGCCTAAACGACATAGCTCAGCCAAACCGCGGGTGATCAATGCTGTACGGGCGTTAGCACCAAAACCAAACCCATCAGACATACCTGCGCCAATTGCGATAACATTTTTAACCGCACCACCGAGTTGAATACCAATAAAATCATTATTGTTATACACCCTAAATGAACGGCCACAATGCAACAAATCAGCTAACTGCTTAGCAAATAAAGTCGAAGTTGAAGACACTGAAATAGCCGTAGGTAATCCAACAGCCATCTCTTTAGCAAAAGTCGGCCCAGACACTACAGCCAAAGGCACATCATCACCCAGCTCTTGTTGAGCAACTTCTTGAAGTAATCGTCCAGTATCAGGTTCCAAGCCTTTGGTCGCCCATGCAACTTGTGCACCTTCACGTAGAGATGGCTTAATTTGACTTAGCGTATCACCGAATGCGTGACTCGGCACGACCACCAATATAATTTGGCTATCGTTAACCGCGGTATGTAAATCTGCTTCAAGAAGTAAAGAGTCAGGGAAAGTGACATCGGGTAAGTAACGTTGATTCTTCCGCTCAGCTGCAAGCGTGGCAACGTCGTCGCTATTGCGCCCCCAAAGCGTCACTTTGTGACCATTGCGGGCTAAACAAATAGCAAGGGCGGTGCCATAAGACCCCGCCCCTAATACAGTAACAGCTGAATTTGCTGTACTCATAAATTATGCGTCTGCTGTTGCCTGATCAGTTTGCGCTGCACGTTGCTGCATGTATTGAGCAAACAATGCATCAAAGTTTACTGGCGCAAGGTTAAGTTGTGGGAATGTACCACGATTAACTAAGTTAGAAACGGCTTCACGTGCATATGGGAATAATACGTTAGGGCAAAAAGCACCTAGCATATGTGCAAGTTGAACTTCTTCAACTTCAGCGATCGTAAAGATACCCGCTTGTTGAATTTCACATAAAAATGCAGTTTCTTCGCCAATCGACGCAGTCACAGTTAGCGCTAAAACAACTTCAAATACACCTTCATCTAATTTGTTAGAGCGAGTATCAAGATCAAGTTTAACTTCAGGTGTCCATTCTTTTTGGAAAATAGCCGGTGAATTTGGCGTTTCGAAAGATACATCTTTAGTGTAAATACGTTGAATAGTAAATTGTGCGCCAGCGTCTTGTGCTGCTACGTTTTGGTTTTCTTCGTTCATTGTAATTCCTAACTTTAATCGTTTTTATAATAAATTCGTTAACAGGCTTTTAAGCGTTTAGCTTAGCATCAAGTTTACCTTGTGCTTCAATTGCCATCATGTCGTCACAACCGCCGATATGCTCATCATTAATAAAGATTTGCGGTACTGTGCTCGCACCACCTGCTTTTGCAATCATTTCGTCACGCAGTTCAGGCTGTACACCAATATCAATATTTTTAAATTGCACACCTTTGCTTTCAAGCAGTGCCAAGGCACGTTGACAAAAAGGGCAATACGCTTTGGTGTATAGAACAACATTACTCATAATAAATCCTCTATCGGCTAGCTTAGTCTAATTAGCGGCCGGTTGTCGTAGGTAGGCCAGCACTTTGCCAAGCGCCCATACCACCAGATAAAACATAAACTGACTCAAAACCTGCTTTGTGCATTGCTGTTGCAATACCTGAAGCTGTCATGCCCGTCGTACATACTAGTATAATGGGTTTGCTCTTAGACTTTTCAAGGCTTGAGAAGTCAGATTGTTTCGCTTTTTCTGGGTTGAGGTGTTCAGCCCCTGCAATACGGCCGTTGTTAAATTCTTTTTGTGCACGTATATCAACAACTAAGCCATCTTCACGGTTGATTAATAACGTTAACTGCTGCGGATTTATTTGGCGAATTGCTGAAAATTTACTTTTAAACCAACCACCGACAATTAGCGCAACTAACGCTACCCAAGCCAAACTTAAAATCGGATGATTACCGATAAATTCAATATATTGATCCATGCGTCTTCCACTATGAAAATTGTCCCGCGCGTTGAGCGCTGGGGTTAAAACATTGGGGCTAGCCCCTAGCCACGCAAGTATACGTGCTTGCTGAAAAATTACCAGAGAGTGAAATATATTAATATCGCGCTTTTTGAATGCTGATCCACAAGCAAAAACACGGTATGCTAACAATCCAACAGGTGGTAATTTTCAGGAGCTAAAATGACACAGCATAAAAAACCTCTCGTATTAATGATTTTGGATGGGTGGGGATACCGTGAAGATGAGCAAAGTAATGCAGTCTTAGCAGCTAACACTCCCGTATTAGATGAACTTTGGGCAACACGCCCTCACACATTAATTTCAGGCTCTGGTT
Organism: Pseudoalteromonas mucoides; assembly: GCF_049257175.1. Taxonomy (NCBI): domain Bacteria; kingdom Pseudomonadati; phylum Pseudomonadota; class Gammaproteobacteria; order Alteromonadales; family Pseudoalteromonadaceae; genus Pseudoalteromonas; species Pseudoalteromonas mucoides. Next base: position 5,143 of record NZ_JBMMUC010000030.1, on the reverse strand, counting down.
TAGATGTTGGTCTTCCTGATGGTCAAATGGGTAACTCAGAAGTAGGCCATGTTAACTTAGGTGCAGGGCGTATTGTCTATCAAGACTTCACTCGCATTACTAAATCAATTGATGATGGTGAATTTGAGCACAACCCAACCCTGGTTGAAAATATAGATAAAGCCGTTAACGCGGGTAAAGCAGTTCACCTAATGGGACTTTTAAGCCCAGGCGGTGTACACAGCCACGAAGATCACATTGTTGCCGCGATTGAAATGGCCGCTAAACGTGGTGCAAAAGAAGTGTACTTTCATGCCTTTTTAGATGGCCGTGATACCCCACCACGCAGTGCTCAAGCATCAATTGAACGTATTGAAGCATTATTTAATGAGCTTAACTGTGGCCGCTTAGCCTCAATTGTTGGTCGCTATTATGCAATGGACCGTGACAACCGCTGGAACCGTGTAGAACAAGCATATGACTTAATGGTCAGCGGCATCGCACAACATACCTACACGAATGGTGTTGACGCATTAGCAGCCGCTTATGAACGCGACGAAAACGATGAATTCGTCGCCGCCACAGCCATTGCCGCTGATGGCCAACCAGCTGCTCAAATCAATGACGGTGATACAGTGATCTTTTTAAACTTTAGAGCTGACCGTGCCCGCGAGATGACTCGCGCATTTGTAGATGCCGATTTTGATGGATTTAGTAAAAAGAAAGCCCCTCAATTAAGTGGCTTTGTGATGCTTACTGAATACGCTGCTGATATAGATGCTCCAGCTGCATTTGCTCCTGAGCCATTAGTTAATGTACTTGGCGAATGGTTTGAAAAACACAACAAAACGCAGCTGCGCATTTCTGAAACAGAAAAATACGCACATGTGACTTTCTTCTTCAGTGGTGGCCGTGAAGATGAATTTGCAGGCGAAACCCGCGAGCTAATCCCATCGCCTCAAGTTGCTACCTATGATTTACAACCTGAAATGAACTCTGAAATGCTCACCGACAAACTTGTGGCAGCAATTAAGAGTGGACAATACGACGCCATCATTTGTAATTACCCAAATGGTGATATGGTTGGTCACTCTGGTGTATTTGAAGCTGCCGTAAAAGCATGTGAAGCCGTTGATCATTGTATTGGTCGCGTTGTAGCTGCTTTAGAAGAGTTTGGCGGAGAAGCACTGATCACTGCCGATCATGGTAATGCAGAGCAAATGGCGAATCCTTCTACCGGCCAAGCACATACCGCACATACAAGCGAGCCAGTCCCCTTTATTTACGTAGGTCGCAACGCAACACCAACTGATGGCAAGGCACTTAGTGATGTAGCCCCCACCATGTTACACCTGATGGGCATGGAACAGCCTAGCGAAATGACTGGCACACCTATCATGACATTGAAATAAACCATGATAAAAAGTATTAACCAGTTAATTGGTAGTCTGTTAATGCTTACTTCATTCGTTGTTGCTCCAGCAATAGCGAATGAAGACCGTACTAAAAAAGACTTATCACAGATACAGAGCGCATTAAAGCAAAGTGAAGCTGAGCTCGCAGCCCAACGCAAAGATATCGCTAAACTGCAAAAAACCTTGCAACAGCATGAACTCGATATCGCCAAAAATGCTAAAGCACTCAATATCGCCAAGCAATCAATCAAAAAGACCGAAAAACAACAAGCACAACAGCAGCAACAAGCAAATACACTAAAGCAACAACAAAAACAGCGGCAACGAGCGCTTGCGGCACAATTAAAAAGTGCCTATATGTCAGGTGGACATGACTACTCAAAAATGCTGCTTAATCAGCAAGACACCGCCCAAGTAGAACGTACATTAAGTTATTACAATTACTTAAATAAAGCCCGTATAGAACAAATTGAAGAACTAAAAGCCCTACTAGTAGAAATAGAAGCCGTACAGCTTGAACTTGAAAAAACCAAGCAGCATTTAGTGGCTTTACATCAAGAACAAGCAAACCGACACCAAGCATTAGTTGATGCGCAAAAGCAGCGTAAAACCAATATTAAGCAACTAAAAGCAAAATTAAACTCAACCGAAAACTCTATTAATTATTTAAAAGAAAACGAAAAAACACTTGTAACCACGCTACAAGAACTGGAAAAAGAAAAGACTCAAAAAGTAGAGTTACTTGGCCTAAATGCCAGTAAAGGAAAATTAAACTGGCCAACAAAAGGCAAACTTGCCCACAAATTTGGCCAACGTAAACACGGTGGTATAGATTGGAAAGGCGTACTTATTAGCGCCAATGAAGGCAGCCAAGTTAGTAGCGTTCATAACGGTCAAGTTGTTTACGCTGATTGGCTTAAAGGGTATGGCTGGGTCATTGTTGTTGATCACGGTGAAGGGTTTATGAGCCTTTATGGGCATACACAAACCTTACTCAAAGACGTTGGCGATATGGTTCGCCAAGGCGATGTTATTGCATTAGTAGGACAAAGCGGCGGACAAGCTAATTCTGGTCTATACTTTGAAATACGCCAAAAAGGACGCGCAGTAAATCCTGTTAAATGGTGCAGACGACTTTAATTGATTAAACACAGCTGCACCCCATGGGGAGCAGCTGATGCCAACAACAAAAGCCAGCACTTTTAAACCGCAGCACAACGTGATTAGCTGCAAACTTTTTGCTTACCTACTCTTGGTGAGCGCCTTTATATGCCTAAGCTTTAATAGCTTAGCCGTCACATCGATTAGCGACCTTAAAAGCCAGCAGAAGCACGAAATCCTTTATAATATTCATGCCTATTATGTTGAAGATTTACCACTGCAAAGCAGCTTTGATGATCAACAACAATTCGAAACCCTTTTAAAAAACCTTGACCCTTATTCAAAGTTTTTAGATGAAAGCGAACTCGATGCTCTTTTTAATAGCACCAATGGCCGGTACACCGGATTAGGTATTGAAGTGCAAGAACTAGATGAACATATCATTATCATCAATGCGTTAAAAAACTCACCGGCATACCATGCTGGCATTCAAAAAAATGATATTCTATTAGCCATTAACAACCACCCTGTTAGCAATAAAAAAATCAGCCAAGTGGCAAAAATGATCCAAAAAAGTGAATCAACCACGATTCATTTAAGTATTCAAAGAGACAATTCAAAAACCCCACTGGACTTTGCAGTAACCCGCAAAGAGATAAACCTCGAAAGTGTAACCAGCTCACTTTATGATTTTGGTATTGGCTATATGGCTATTGATAGCTTCACCAACCATACGTTACATGACGTTTCACGCCAATTAGCAAAGTTAAAAAGTAATAATGGCGGAGTATTAACGGGGCTCGTTTTAGATTTACGCGACAACCCTGGCGGCACATTACAAAGCGCTGTTGCTGTGTCTGATCTATTTTTACAAAGCGGTACTATTGTCACCACTAAAGGGCGTTTTTATGATGCTAACCAGCACTTTGAAGCCAGTAAAGGCGATGTACTTAACGGCTCACCAATTGTGGTATTAATCAATGAAAACTCAGCCTCTGCGGCCGAAATATTAGCTGCAGCCTTAAAAGATAATAATCGAGCAACACTGGTAGGTAACAAATCATTTGGTAAAGGTTCTGTGCAATCGCTCATTCCATTAGGTAATGGCAATACCGCATTAAAGCTGACCACAGCAAAGTACTTTTCACCATCAGGAAAATCCATAGACGGCGTAGGAGTTGATCCGGATGTGGCGATTAATCAATCAACTCTTTCACAAATAGATAAAGTCGCTATAATAAAAACTGAACAAGGAAAAGGTGATCAAGCATGGCAAGATAACAGCCAGACTGATCAACAGTTATTAAAAGCAAAGCAGTTACTCTCAATGAAATAACCTTTGCTGCTAACAGACAATAAAAATTATAAATGTGAAAAAACTAATTTGGCTATTAATAGCTATTTGCTCCTTGCCCGCAATGGGACAAGCAAAGCAAATAGCGATTGTGATTGATGATATTGGTAATCATCAGCGCGACTTAGAAACCTTGAATCTTCCTGGTAAAATTTCGTATTCGATTTTGCCACATACCCCCTTTTCGCAAATTTTTGCCAAACTGGCTAGTCAGTCCAACAAAGAGTTATTACTGCACGTGCCTATGCAAGCCATAGATAATAGTAAAGCTCTAGGGCCTGGCGCACTAACAAGCGATATGGATAAAGAACAACTACAACATACTCTTTACAGTGCACTGGCGAGCCTCCCCCAAGTTAAAGGGGTCAACAATCATATGGGCTCAGCTTTAACACAAAAAAGCCAACCCATGAAATGGACCATGGAAGTACTCAAACAACGTGGCTTATACTTTTTAGATAGCCGCACCACCAGTTTGAGCCAAGCGCAAAACGCAGCAAATTTATATGGGGTAGAAAATGTTGGCCGCCATGTGTTTTTAGACAACATCATCAACGAACAACAACTGCAATTTAGATTTGATGAACTAAAACACAAAGCCCAGCGCTATAATTTCGCCATTGCCATCGCACACCCCTACCCTGAAACCATAGAGTTTTTATCACGTAAACTCCCCGAGCTAGAACAGCAAGGCTTTGAGCTCGTGCCGCTATCGCAGCTAGTAGAGCGAAAGTACATACAGCTAGCACAGGCAGAGCATAAAGGGGTAAGTGCGAGGTAAGCGGTAAAGTTACAAGGGGAAAGGGACTAGGTGCTAAATATCTTGCCTTTTGTGGGTATAGGCTTTAGCCGTGATTGTGTTTTAGGCTTAGAATATGTGTTAAAGCCAATCGGCGCTAAAGCGCTCTCCTACGATTGTAAAAGAGCTATGTATTCATAGCTCTTTGCCCATGCCTTTCCTCATTTACTCTCTTTTACTTCTCTTTGTGCAAATAGGTTTTAAGTTATTTATTCACAAAGAGGTTATGAGACGCTGCGCTTAAGAGTGTAGGTACAAAGAAGATACTAGGAGTTAGGGGTAAAATATATATTTTTGTTTTCTCATTCCCGCTCATTATCTTCTCTTTGTGCAAAAATATGTTTAAATGATTTATTCACAAAGAGGTTATGATGTTGTGGTCAACTAATTCCGGACAGTGAATTAAGTTTATCTTCTGCTACAGCAGGAGCAACCATTTGATTATGGCTATGCGGCCTGCGCCAGTTATAGTAATTCATCAAATAATAGCTAATA
>NZ_JBMMUC010000029.1:0-20418 GCF_049257175.1 Pseudoalteromonas mucoides | reverse complement strand
ATTTTGCTGAATTAAATTTAAACTCTTGAGAAAAAGAGCGACGTTGTTTTGTCATAGAACACCTCTGTTTGAGTGGTAATAATACCACCTAAATTAGTGTCCGGTTTCATTGAATCACAACATAGACTCAACAAAATCAAACATGTTTTTTGCTCGTGGCGTGCTTTTTGTTGAAGGTATTGCAGAGGTAATATTACTTCCCAAGATAGCAGACTTACTTGGTCGCTCTCTTGAGGATTATGGAGTTTCGTTAGTCAATGTTAATGGGTTATCACGGAAAAGATATGCCAAAATTTACCGCTCAAATCCTGCTATGGAATATCCACATTTACCAATAAAAGTAGCTTGTGTTACCGATTTAGATTTGTGGCCTAGTGAAGCTGAATATAACGAAGCAAATGAGTATGGCTTTAAAGAAAAAAGACAGCCTAATGCGCAAGGAAGAGGAGGAAACATAGGATATTGGCTTGACGAATTAAACGCAGAAGCAATCCTCGAGAAAAAGAATAAGAAACGAGAAATTGATGGTGAATTAGTTAAAACGTTCGTATCGGATGATTGGACGTTCGAGTTCTGTTTAGCAAAATATGGTTTAAGTGAAGAAGTTTATGAAGCTATAAACGGTAATACAGAGCAATATGAAAACCTCAGTAATGATGATCAAATCAGAGCCGTCCAGTTATATAGTAAAATTGAAGCTAAAGGTGATGGTAAAAGTGAGGTCAGTTACGCTCTAGCCTCAATTTTATCTAAATTTGAAGGACGCCCTTTAGATCTTCGATCAAAATTGCCCCCGTATATTTTATCTGCAATTGAATACGTCACAGAACCCCTACCAGCAGATGGAGCAGTTGAGCCATGATTGCAATCAATGACGAAGATATCATCAAAGCCGAACGTCTACTTGATGTTGAATTTGATGTTGCCTGTAGGGCAGCTATAAAAACTTTTGATGATGTACAAGCCTGCCCTGGAAGTGGTAAGACAACAATGGTTGCTGCAAAGCTTTTAATTCTTGCGAACAAGTGGAATCTCCCTTATCAAGGTGTATGCGTATTGACTCATACCAACGTCGCTAAAAATGAGATTATAGAAAGGTTGAAAACAAATGCTTATGGAAAAAAACTACTGTCATACCCTCATTTTATCGGCACAATTCAGGAGTTTGTAAATAAATTTATAGCATTGCCTTACCTTCGATCAGGTGGCTTTTCAATAAACACAATTGACGATGATATATGTGCTTCTAAAGGTTGGTACTACCTAAAGCCCGCCACTAAAGCGTTTCTTGAACGCAAACGTATAACTTCATTATTCGATTTTAAATATAGATATGAAGATAATGCGTTGAAACTTACGATACCGGGGTTTCCAAATGGGTCTACGTCTAATAGTTGCAAGGACCTAGAGTCTGTCAAAAATAGGCTTCTAGAAGAAGGATGTTTTTACTTTGACGAAATGTACGCGTTTGCTTGTGATTACCTTCACTGCAATCCCAGTATTATAAAAGCTGTACGAAAAAGATTTCCTGTTGTGCTAATCGATGAAATGCAGGACACACAAAAGTTTCAAGATGAGCTTTTGAATCAATTGTTTTCAGATAATAGTGTATGTATGCAGCGGTTTGGTGATCCAGATCAAGCAATTTACAGTGGCAATGGAGATGAAAATCAAACTTATAACAACGAAAATTTAGAAAAAATTGAAAATAGTCACCGTTTTGATAATTCGATTGCATTACTTGCTCAAAAGCTCAGTTACAATCAAATAAATCTCCATTCGGGAATAGAACCACCCGAGCATTCACAACATACGATTTATCTAGTGAATGAAGCTACAAGAAGTAATGTTGCTGACGCTTTTATAGATTTGTGTGCTGATATCGTACCTGAAGAGGCTAGAGCACCTATAAAGATAGTTGGAGCAGTAGGTATCTCAAAAGACGAAGGGTTGACTATAAATAGTTATGTTGCTTCATACAAAAAAAACCATTCAACTAATTCATTTAAGCCTAAAAAATTAATCCACTACATTTATGAAAGTAAAAAATTTAACTCAATTGCCAGAAGCTACAGCCTTATTCTGGAAGGAATTGTAAAGTGCGGGAAAATTTATAATTCAGAGTTAACGTTCACGAATGAAAAAAAGGAGTGTTATAGCGTATCTAATATCCGTAAATATTTAAAACATACCAACCAGTATATAAACTTCAACATGATGATTAAGAGCTTAATTAGCGACGATCTTAATGAAGAAACTTGGACACGAACAGTCCAGGATATTAAAAACTTTTTAAACATGAATTCACCTCCAAACTTAGCTAGTTTTCTTACATTTGATAATCCTCATATAATTGATGAACATAATGAAAACCCTAATAAATTAAAAAAAGAAATACTTGGGAGACAGCTTGATGTTGAAGTAAGTACTATTCATGCAGTAAAAGGAGAGACGCATGCTGCGACATTGGTTTTAGAAACAAAAAATCATCAATTCGACATTGGGAAACTAATAAATCATATTCTAGGTGACATAAACGATAAGCCCACGGGTGTGAGAGTACCAAAATTTATGAAACAACTTTATGTCGCGTTCTCTAGACCTCAACACTTATTATGCATAGCAGTTGATATATCTAGGTTCCCCCAAGAGCATATTGAAAAAAACACATATGGTGGATGGAAAATAGTCAATTTAACCAATAACTAACATCAATATACAAATAAAGAAGCCTTACCATTTAATGACAAGGCTTTTTTATCAATTAATTCCAACTTTATTCAGTCGTTTCCATCTTTGTTTAGACGTTTCCAACTTTAATTAGAATCCACAAAGTGATTACCAACCCATTGATTTTACTCAACAGTAACCGATTTTGCTAGATTGCGAGGCTGATCTACATCAGTGCCTTTAATCACCGCTACATAGTATGAAAGTAACTGTAGTGGGATTGTATATACCACTGGTGCAATCACGTCATCTACGTGGTTTACGTTAATTACACGCATTGTCTCGTCTGATTCAAAGTGTGAGTCTTTATCAGCGAATACATAGATGATGCCGCCACGAGCACGTACTTCTTCCACGTTTGATTTAAGCTTTTCTAATAGCTCATTGTTTGGTGCAACAACAATAATTGGCATGTCGGCATCAATTAACGCAAGCGGACCATGTTTGAGCTCGCCGGCTGCGTATGCTTCAGCGTGGATGTATGAAATTTCTTTAAGCTTAAGCGCGCCTTCCATTGCGATTGGATATTGTGAACCACGACCTAAAAACAGTGAATGGTGCTTGTCGGCAAACTCTTCAGCTAAGTCTGCAATACCATCAGCAAGTAATAACGCTTCTTCTAACTTGTTTGGTAAGGTTTTAATTGCGTTCACAATCACACTTTGATCTAAACCTTTTTCTTGCGCTACAGACGCAGTAAGCATTAACAAACCAACTAATTGCGTGGTAAATGCTTTAGTAGAGGCAACACCAATTTCAGCACCTGCTTTAGTCATAAAGGCTAAATCAGATTCACGAACGAGTGATGAGCCAGGTACGTTACAAATGGTCATTGAGGCCATGTAACCTTGCTCTTTCGCTAAACGCAGTGCAGCTAAAGTATCAGCTGTTTCACCAGATTGTGAAATTGTCACAAGTAGGCTGTTTTCGTGCACGAAAGACTCGCGATAGCGGAATTCAGAAGCAATTTCAACATTACAGCTTACGCCAGCAAATTGCTCAAGCCAGTAGCGTGCAACCATGCCTGAGTGATAAGAGGTACCACAGGCAATAATTTGTACGTGTTTTACGTCTTTAAAAATTTGCTGCGCACTGTCGCCAAAGGCATCAATCGCTACGCGGTCGTCATTTAAACGCCCTTCAAGTGTATTACGTACGGCAAGTGGCTGTTCGTAAATTTCTTTTAGCATGTAGTGACGATATTCGCCTTTACCTGATGCATCTTGGGTGATGTTTGATTCAATGACTTCACGCTCAACAGCATTACCGTCTGCATCAAAAATTTCCACGGTGTCACGGGTTATACGCGCTACATCGCCTTCTTCAAGGTATATAAAGCTGCGTGTTACTGGTAATAAAGCGAGTTGGTCAGAGGCAATAAAGTTTTCGCCAAGGCCTAAACCAATAACCAACGGGCTGCCTGAACGGGCTACGATGATTTCGTTATCATTAGCTTTATCAAATACTACAGTACCAAATGCACCATCAAACTGCTTAACGGCCGCTTGTACTGCTGCTAATAGTGAGCTATGTTGCTGGCGAAGTTGATGAATTAAATGCACCATGACTTCGGTATCAGTATCTGATAAAAACTCGTAGCCATCGCCTTTAAGCGCTTCGCGCAGGCTTGCATGGTTTTCAATAATACCATTATGTACTAAGGCAATTTCACTGTTTGAAATATGCGGGTGAGCGTTTGCTTCTGTTACGCCACCATGTGTCGCCCAACGTGTATGCGCAATACCTGTTGTGCCTTTTACACCTGCATTTTCAAGGGCACTTTCAAGGTTAGCTACTTTACCAACTGCTTTTACGGTATTAAGCGTGTTGCCTTCTAAAAGCGCGACACCTGCTGAGTCATAGCCACGATATTCAAGGCGCTTTAAGCCTTCTACTAAAATTTTATTTACTGGACGTTCTGCAACTGCCCCAACGATTCCACACATAGTATTCTCCATTTGCACGTGCCAAAGCGAACGCTTTGGGCCGTATGTGTTGTCATAATGATTAAAAGGCAAAGCAAATGTTGTCGGTTTGCTTTTACCTAAAACTTAAATATCTATTTAACCTCAGCACAAATTAACTGTACGCCACATGCTTCAATTACCTTACGTGTATCAAGCGCAAGGTTGTTATCGGTGATCAAAGTAGTCACGTTTTGCCAAGGCAATTCTAAATTTGGGATTCGACGACCTATTTTTTCAGACTCAACAAGTACAATTACCTCTCGAGCAGCACCGGCCATTACTTGGCTTAAACCCACCAGCTCATTAAAAGTGGTTGTACCGCGCTCAACATCAATGCCATCAGCACCAATAAATAACTGGTCAAAGTCATACGAGCGTAAAACGTTCTCGGCAACTTGGCCTTGGAACGACTCAGAATGCGGATCCCAGGTACCACCGGTCATCAAAAGTGTTGGTTCATTTTCCAGCGCTAACAACCTATTTGCGACCTTAATCGCGTTAGTCATCACCACTAGGCCACGCTTGCTACCCAGCTCTGGGATCATCGCCGCCGTTGTGCGGCCACTGTCGATAATTATGCGATTGTGATCTTTAATCAGTTTGGCTGCGGCTTTAGCAATTGCTACTTTACGTTTTGAATCAATATCATCACTAACGATTTCTTTTGGCAGCGCAATTGCCCCACCATAACGGCGTAATAGTAAGCCGCTTTTTTCAAGGGCTGTTAAGTCTTTACGAATGGTTACTTCAGAGGTTTGAAACTGTTCAGCAAGAATATCGACAGCCACTTCACCTAACTCATTCACTTGAGTCAGTATAAGGTGGCGACGTTGCTGGGTGTTTCGTTTAGTCATTAAGTGAACCATTTAAGTTTCGTTTCGAAAGTTAGTGGATTTTAAACGAAACAACATAAATGGCAAGTGAATGTATAAAAATTCCGCTCATTCCATAAAAATATAATAAATTTCTCTATGCGTTGACCTTACCCGCAATCAAGTTAAGCTAACTGTAATTATAAATAACGGCGTTAATTCATGAATAAATTCAACAGCCTTGATAAATCATATTTAGAGCAACGCAAAGTCGCCCATGAGACTTGCCGGTTATTTGCAAAAAGCCCCAGCAAAGGTAATTTAAAACGCATTAAGAATTTGTTTGCCCACTCTGGTGAAGGCGTCATTATTGAAGCAGGCTTTCATTGTGATTATGGCAATCAAATCGTTATTGGTGATCGTACTTTTATAAACATTAACTGCACTGTGTTAGATGCACCAATTAATGAGGGTGCAATAAGCATTGGCGACGATTGTTTAATTGGCCCAAACGTTCAGCTATTGGCTGTATCTCATGCGATTCCCCCCACAGAGCGGCTCAATAAAGAAAACTTTGCAGCCCCGATTACTATCGGCAATAACGTGTGGATTGGCGCGGGAGTTATCGTTTTAGCGGGTGTTACCATTGGCGATAACGCTGTTGTGGGCGCTGGGTCGGTAGTGACCAAAGATATTGCTGCAAATACTGTGGTTGCTGGTAATCCCGCAGTGAAAATTAAAGATATTTAAAGAGTTATATCGTAGGTCGTCATTTATGGCGACTATAATATCAAAGGCCTCTCGGTAAACGAAAGGCCATGGTTGAAAGATTGCTCTACTTTTTACTCATCGCGTAAGATAAGCGACGGCCTTGTACTGGCGGCTTTAAAGGCGAGGCTTGCAACAGTCAGCCAAGTAATCGCAGCTACAACTAATGCTGATAAACCATAAACCCAAATAGGTTGCCCTATGCGGTCATTAAAACTATTTAGCCAATTATCTGTTAACCAATAAGCGAGCTGTATACTAACTACTAAGCTCAGTGACATCAGTTTTAAATAAGACACGCTTACTGCTGTTACTAATTGGATGACAGTTGCTCCTAGAACCTTTTTAATCGCCAACTCTTTTTGCTGTGAAAGCACAGTTTGAGATACCAACACCCCAAGACTAATAACGGTTAGCAATGTGCTCAAAATTAATAACCATTTTGATAAAGTTGTTACCCTATGCTCATTTTTATAATTTTTTGCATAATCATCGTCAAATCGGCTCACTTCAGCATCAAGAATGGCAAAACGTGATGTTAATAAAGCAAGGATCTGCCTTTTTAAATCCTCAAATACAGCATCATCGCTTAACTTTATAACAATATTGCCATGACCATTTGGCAAGTAGTTGCGGCCTAGGTTAAAAGAAAGCGGTGTCATTTTATGTTTAGCCGAGCCAACTTTTACGTCAGCAACAACACCAACAACCGTGGCGCTTAAGTTCGCTTGTGCACTACTAAGTGTCATACCAATCACTTCTTGCATTGACTCATACCCCGCTAAACTCACCATAGACTCTGTAACAATTAACGCAACGTGTTCAGAGCCATCCGCCTGCTTTTCAAACCAATCACTTTGAAAGTCGCGGTTAAAGTCTCTACCCGCTAGCAATTTAAGCCCTAATGCTTCAACCACATCAAAACTGGTTACCACTGAAGGGGCAATCCCATCAACTACTTGCCCATTTGGCCAAGTTAGTTGCACACCTCCGCGTACTTGCTCAGTAAGGTTTATGTCGGTTGCACTGAGTGACACAACACCTGGTAACTTATTCATTGCTGATATTACCCGTGCGTTATCTTTATCAAAAAGTTGTGTGGTTGGAATATTTTTAACGATGAGTCTATTTTTGGTTTGATAGCCCACATCCATGTTAGCAACAAAGTTAAGTTGCAACTGAGCAATAACAAATACAATAAATATGAAAGTTGCTAAACCCGCCTGAAAGCTCAGTATGCCTTTAACAAGTAGCCCTAAATGATACTGATAATGCGTTCTTACCAATAATTTCACATCTACATTTGCAACCACTACGCCTGCATATATACCATTAAATAAACCGATTACACAGGTTATAAAAATAGCCATCAACACCGTTGATTTATTAAGCACAAACGAAATATTCGACTCAACGAGTTGATTAAAATAGCTCTGGCTCAACTCAACAAATGCCAAAGACAGCAATACAGCACAGCCAGTAAGTACAATTGACTCAACGATAAACAGCCGAAAAAGCTGACCTCGACTGGCACCTATCGCCTTTTTAATCGCTATTTGTTTGGCAGTCCTGCCAACACTGACTAAGTTAAAGTTGATAAAATTACAGGTTATTTGCAAAAAAATAATAAAGATAAGTCCACACGCAATGGCAACCGCAGTGATTGACCCTGCTGCTTTCATTTCATAAGTTGAGCGGCCTTTTAAATAAATATCACTGATATTTATTAATTTATATTGCACTGTTTTGTGCTCTGCTGACTTTGTTGTTAAATACTGCTCAAACAACTTATTTTCAAGCGCAGTAATATCTGTATCGACTGCGGTTTTAATATAAACGTAACCATGAGGTTGTTGTTCAAGTGTTGTAGGAAATGCTGTGAGTACGTCAAACGCAAAGTGCGTTTGCGCAGGTAAGTCTTTAAATACAGCGCCAATTGTGTAGTTTTGTTCATTTGCACTTAGCCGCTCACCTATCACATTAATATCAGCAAACAGCCTAATTGCTTCAGATTCACTAATCGCAAGTTGATTAGGTGTATTCAACACCACATTTATATCACCACGCGTCACATCTAGATTAATAAATTTCGATAAGTTATTTGACGCAAAATAAACGTTTTTTAGCTTCACTTTAGTGTCGCTATTGTTTATGCCGACATAGCTTACTTCTGAATAAAAATGGTGACCGACATACCCCATAAATTCAGCCGGTATTAAACCAAATACGTCTTCAACATCCGTATCATTTAATAGTGATTGCGCCACTGCTAAATCGCGCATCGGCATTAATGTATCGAAACCAAAACTTGTAAAGTCTACGTGCGCCCTATAAACCCGTTGTTTATCCGGCTGATTACTATCATAAGAGAGTTCATGCTGTACAAATAAAGCAAGTAAGATAACTGCTGCCAACCCAGCACTATAACTCAAAAAGTGGAGCCAAAATAATCGAGTCGCTTTTGTTCTTATTGAGGTAACTAATTGTTCCAAAATGATCATCCTTGTCAGAAATATATATCAAAAATAAAAGCGAGCTACCAAGATGTGATTGTGAGTTTTGGCAGCTTTCTTTTTAACTATTGATCAGATAGGGTTTTTACTCATAGCGTAGAGTAAGCGACGGCCTTGTACTCGCCGCTTTAAAGGCGAGGCTTGCAACCGTGAGCCAAGTAATCGCAGCAACACTTAGTGCGGCAATTAAATAAACCCACAACGCTTGATCAACACGCTCATTAAAGTTTGCCAGCCAATCACCGACCAGCCAATAAGTTAGCGGGTAAGCAATCACAATACTTATCGCTACTAAAACTAAAAACTCTTTCGCCAGTAGGTTCATGATGCTGATGCGTGATGCGCCAAGTACTTTGCGTACCGCGACTTCTTTTTGGCGACGTAATGCGGAGAACGACGCTAATCCAAAGATTCCAACACATGTTAGTACTATTGCTAACCCTGAGAATATTTGTACCAGTTTAAAAATGCTTTCTTCGACTTCAAAGTTTTGCTGATAGTCTGCATCCATCAATGTAATTTCTGGTTCATTTTTTAAATCAAATGCTTGTATTAAGTTGTTGATCTCGTTGTATACATCACTAATTTTATCTAGCTTACTATTTATAACTAAATCAACTGTCGTTTGTGCACTCCAGCCACACGAGAATGAAATAGGTACCCAAGCTTCAGTGGCAGATCCCACTTTTACATCAGCAACAACACCCACAATAGTCGCGGTAATATTGTCGTATTCGCTGGTAACTAGCATACCAATTACGTCTTCTGGGTTTTGGTAGCCCGCTCTTTTAATCATTTTCTCAGTAACAATTAATGCCATTGCTTGTAAGTCTGAATCGCCAACGTTATGCAACCAATCCGTTTGATATTCAGTTGAAAAGTCGCGCCCAGCTAGTAACGTTAAACCCAACGTTTCAACAACTGAGAAACCACTACCAACTGTAGGCATCAAGCCTTCTTCGGTGTGCCCGTTAGGCCATGTAAAGCGATATTCTTCACCAAAACTATCTGTAATATCAGAATCAACTGTCGTCACTTGATTAACACCTGATAATTGACGGATTTTATCGACTACTATGTGCTCTTTATCCATCATTGTGTCACTATCTAATGAATGCACAACAATACGACCATCAGGTTGATAACCCGAATTTATAGATTTTAAAAGCGTAAGCTGATTTAAACACAGCAAAGTTCCTGCTATCAAAGAAACAGCTATTGCGGCCTGAAAAGTTAATAACCCCTTACGAATGATAATTGCACTACGGCCATTTTTAAGTTCGCCACTTAAAATGGTATTTAAAGGCGCATTAGCAACTAAGTAAGCAGGATAAAATCCTGATAGCAGGGTTAGCCCCAATATAACCGCTATCATTACAGTTATTGATTCAGCATCAAACTGTAAGCTAAATGGCCTTTGTGATAATTCATTAAATACTGGAATAAATAGCTCGACCATACACAATGCAATTAGCATTGATAGACTGATCAACAGTAGTGCCTCAACAAAAAACTGTATAACTAGTTGTAGCTTAGTCGCGCCAAGGGTTTTTCTGATGGCTATTTCTTTAGTACGATGCAATAGCTGGGCAACTGATAGGTTTGTGAAATTGGCAGCTGCAATTAATAGTAATAATAAGCTCAAACCAATGCTTATATTAACCAAAGTTTCTGAGCCACCAGGTTTAAAGTCAAATGATGATTTAGCAAAAAAATAAATATCAGGCATGGCAACCAGTCGATACTTTAATTGGCTATTTTTTAATGAGTACTGAGAAATCATAGTGCTCGCGAATAACTCTTCCAGCGCTTTAATATCTGCAAACTCGTTAGTTTTGATATAAATATAGCCTGATGTATCACCAAACTCAGTTAGGTCTAACGGCATTAATGTATCAAAAAGGAAATGACTGTTATCAGGTAAATCTTCAAATATTGCAGCAACAGTTATATTCTTCTCACCATCGCTGAACACCTTACCTACAGCATTAGATTGTCCGAATAAACGCGTTGCTTCACTGACACTCAAAGCAACTTTATTAGGTGTAGAAAGCGCTGTCTGTAAATTACCAAATCGAGTTTTTATTGCTAAGAATTGCTCTATGTTTGATGTTGCAGCATAAAAGTTTCGTAAATTAAATTTATTACTCTTCACCTGTATTTGATCAGTCGCCATTTCATAATCTATCACGTCAGACAGAATAAAGATGTCCTCTATATCTTTATGTGATTTTAGCTTCTGTGCTATCTCACTGCTTGTTAAAGGGATTACTTCATAACCAATAGCACTTAAGTCTAAATGTAAGCGGTAGACGCTCTCATAATTTGGATGATTTTTATCAAACGATAGCTCATATCGAGCAAACAGTGCCACTAAAATAGCCGCAGCTAAGCCAACACTTAGTCCTAAAATATTTAATATAAAATGCTGTTTTTGTTGTTTAAATGTTCTTAACGCAGTGACTAGATAATTAATAACCATGTTAAGCAACCTCACCTGCGGCTTGCTGCGCAACATTTGCTTTATCAAGCATGACCTGGCCATCAAGTAGGCGTACTAAACGTTCTGCATACGCACCCTCTTTTTCTGAGTGAGTCACCATAATAACCGTAGTGCCTTCGCGGTTTAATTCGCGTAGCATCGCCATCACTTCATCGCCATTTTTTGAGTCTAAGTTACCCGTTGGCTCATCGGCTAAAATGAGTTTAGGGTTAATCACTAATGCACGGGCAACGGCAACACGCTGCTGTTGACCGCCTGAAAGTTGCTGCGGTAAATGCTCACCGCGGTGATCAATACCCACGCGTTTCAAAATGGCTTCAACACGCTCTTTACGCTCACCTTTTGATATTTTTTGATACTGTAATGGCAGCTCTACGTTTTCAAATACTGTTAGCTCGTCAATCAAGTTAAAGCTTTGAAATACAAAGCCGATTGATGCTTTACGAAGCTCTGCTAGTTGCTTCTCGCTGTAGCCTGCGATGTCAGTTCCGGCAAAGTCAAAGCTGCCTGTGGTCGGTGAATCAAGCATCCCCAAAATAGATAGCAGCGTTGACTTACCACAGCCAGACGGGCCCATAATTGCTAAAAAGTCACCTTCGTTTACGGTTAAGTTGATATTGCTCAGCGCTGTTGTTTCTACATCTTGAGTACGAAATACACGGCTTAAATTAGTTAATTTGATCATGGTTATTTTCCTTAAAATTGTAGTTGCTGTGCTTTATCAAAGTTGCTGTAGCTTGAGGTAATTACCTGATCCCCTGCATTGAGCCCTTCAAGCACTTCAAAATAGTTCTGATTCTTTTTGCCTAGGCGGATATCACGGCGCAGTGCTGTATCAGCACCTTGTTCAATAACATAAACCCAGTTACCACCTGAATTAGTAAAAAAGGCCCCGCGTTTAAGCAGTAAGGCATCGGTTTTTTCATCCCCTAGCATTAACTCAATATCAATACTTTGGCCGCGTTTTATACTTTTGGTATTACTGGGTAAATCAACTTCAATTTGAAATTGCGACTGCTGTACGCGGCTATCAATTTTGCTCACTTTGGCGTTCACTGTGCCGCTTTCAAGTTCAATCATCACAGTCATGTCACGCTGTACTTGGTTTAAATAAAATTCATCCATGCGCACCACTAATTTATATTCATTAGGGATATCTATTTGGCCTAATCGTGCGCCACTGTTTTTAGATTCGCCAATTTCCACATTAAGCTCGCTTAAGTAGCCAGAAACTGGGGCTTTGATTAATAAGTTGTCGAGATTTCGACGCGCAAACTGTAGGTTTTTTTCAAGCATTTTAGCGCTATCGGCAAGTTGAGCTACTTGCACCTCACGAATTGAATTTTCCTGCTTTTGGCGCTCAAGAGTGAGCTCTTTACGGGCTTGGTAATAATTTAAATCTTCTTCAAGCTCAGCTAATTGGTCTTGCGCCAATACACCACTTTTAACCAAGGGCTTAGTTTGTTTTAAACGACGGGTCAGGTGGGTAATTTTTAGCTCGATTTCTAATAAGTCACGGCGTAAGTTTAATCGGCTGGTCTCCATAGTCATTTGCGTATTTCGTAAAAAATTAAGCTGTTCAGTAACTTGTGCTTCTCGGCTCATTACATCAAGTTGTAGGTTGGTATTGCTTAAGCGTACTAACGGTTGGCCTTTTTTAACATATTCGCCTTGCTCTACTAAACGCTCTTCTACTTGACCACCGGCAATGGTATCAAGATAAATACTGGTTTTTGGCACAACTTGACCGCGTAAGCTCAATGCATCTTTAAAGGCACCTTGTTTAACCGTGCTAACCGTAAGGCTGCTACGATCAATATTCTGGCTACGACCTGTATCACTACTTTGCGTAAAACCGAACGCAGCAGCCGCAACACCTAAAACCAGCGCTGCAAAGGTGAGTTTTTTTAAATACTTTTGCGTAAATGAGCGTTCTATTTTTTTGTCCATGTCGGCTATCTTGATACAAGTTTAATAACTAATTATCGATAGTTATTACAATCACTATGCCAACTTAATTTAATATTTAAATTCAACAACTTAACATTCAACTTAGCTATTTCTATATTAATAGTGTCCGCTAATAGAACACTTTATTGTTTTATAAACGTCCATTTATGGACACTTTCCCTTTTTTGTTTTAGGCTAAATAAAACCCTATAAAAATAATAAGCATGAAACACGCAGGCTCACTTTTAATTGTTGATGACAACCCCGATATTCTTATTGCCGCACGTTTATTACTAAAACAGCATTATCAAAGCGTTAAAACCACCGACAACCCATTTGATATTGCAGGCATCATTGACGAGCAACGCAAGCTCGAGCAACCCATTGACGTAATATTGCTTGATATGAACTTTACCCAAGACTCAATAAGCGGCAAAGAAGGCTTTTATTGGCTAAAAAAGATTATCGAGCAAGACGCTAATACCGTTGTTTTGTTAATGACTGCCTACGGCGACATTCAACTAGCCGTAGATGCAATTAAAGCGGGCGCTTCTGATTTTATTGCCAAGCCTTGGCAAAACGAGCAATTACTTGGCGCAGTCGCCGCCGCATTTTCACACGCCAAAGACAAACAACAAGTCGGTAAATTAACGCGGCAAAAGCAAGGGTTAAACCAAGCCTTAAATACTCCCAACGTTGAGTTTTTAGGCCAAAGCAATGCGATGCAGCAGGTATTTAGTACCATAGAAAAAGCCGCACAAACTGACGCCAATATATTGATCACCGGTGAAAGCGGCACAGGCAAAGAGCTCACCGCGCATGCGATTCATCAAGCAAGTATGCGCCACAATCAAACCTTTATGAGTTTAGACATGGGCGCAGTGGCGCAAAATTTATTTGAAAGTGAGCTTTTCGGCCATAAAAAAGGCGCGTTTACTGATGCAAAAGCCGATCGCATTGGTAAATTTGAACTTGCTCAAGGCGGCAGTTTGTTTTTAGATGAACTGGGTAATTTACCCCTAGAGCATCAAGCTAAATTACTGGCTGCACTGCAAAATCGGCAAATAACGCCGGTTGGTGGCAGTAAAGCGGTTGATATTGATATTCGCCTAATTTGTGCCACTAACGACAACCTTGATCAAGCTGTGAGCGAAGGTCGTTTTCGCCAAGATTTGTTATACCGTATAAACACCGTTGAAATTCGCTTACCTGCATTACGTGAACGAAGTGACGACATTCCGCTGTTAGCACATTATTACCTGAATCATTTTTGCCAAAAATATAAACGTAGCTTAACCATTACTGAGGCTGACATGGTGTTACTTTGCCAGTATTCATGGCCAGGCAATGTACGAGAGCTTGCTCACGCAATAGAGCGAGCCGTTATTTTAACTGAAGGTAATACACTCGATATAACCTCCGTTGTGGGGAATAGCGAAGTATCTAGCACTCATGCTATCGGTCAAAGTACTGAAGCTCTAAACACTCTGCCGCAGTTCGATACCTTTAATTTAGAGATACTCGAACAACGCACAGTTCGCGCAGCACTTAAGCACCATCAAGGGAATGTCAGCCATGCAGCCAAAGCACTTGGTTTAACCCGCGGTGCCATGTACCGCCGACTTGAAAAGTATGGGTTATAATTATGCGGGCTAACTTATTGCTTTCATTTAATATTATCGCACTTATAAGTACGAGTTCATTGCTTAGCTATGTATTACAAACGCATGGCTTCTCAGCAACGACATTGTTAATAATGCTAGTTGCCGCAGCATTAATAGCGCATATTTTTACGCTGTTTAAGCGCCAACAAAAACAAGCTGAAATGGTGATCCGCGCTTTAGCCAATGGCGACAGTACCTTAGGGCTTGGTAAACAACACCCAATGCTTAAGCAATTTGAGCAAGTAAAAACGCAAATGCAAACAGCACGTTTTAATGCCGAGCAACAAGCGCAATTTTTACAAGCTTTGCTTATTCATGTTGATTTAGCAGTATTGGTATGTGATGACCATGGTAAGGTGATTGAATCAAACCCAGCCGTTAGTAAGTTACTAGGTAAAAGCTTTCAACATTTACATGAGTTAGGCGCCGTTGGTGAGTTAATTTTAAACGCCGAACATAATATCCGCAGCACCGCCTACTGGCAAAATGGCGAGCAGCACGACACCCTATCAATTCAACTGAGCATCGCTGAAATACAAGGTAAAGTTCGCCGCGTAGTGAGCTTACAGTCAATTCACGACCAGTTACAACTTAAAGAACAACAAGCGTATAAACGCTTAACTAAAGTGCTCACTCACGAAATTGCCAACTCTATTACGCCACTTTCATCGCTAGCGGATACCTGCAGTAATTTACTGCCACAAGAGCTATGTTTTGATGAACTTGAAGATAAACAAGACTTACAGCTTGCGTTAAGCACGCTAGCATCAAGAACCGCTCATTTAGGTGATTTTATTGCTCGTTTTCGCCAAGTTAGCAGCTTACCTAAACCCAATTTAGCGCCTGAAAATTTAGCCGACATGCTAGCGCGTATTGTCGCCTTACATCAACAACAAGCACGTGAACAACATACCCATATTGAACTGTCGATTAAAAATCAGCAGTTAGTAATGCTTGATAGCAGCCAAATAGAGCAGGTATTAGTAAACTTAATAAAAAATGCACTCGAAGTACTCAAGAGTGGCCAAAAATACAGCACTGAGAATGCAGCTCAACCAACGATCGAAATCAGCTTAGCGCAAAACACTAGCCAACAACTTTATATAGAAATTAGCGACAACGGCACAGGCATCAGCGAACATGTGGTAGATATGATCTTCGTGCCATTTTTTACCACCAAGCAACAAGGCTCTGGCATTGGCCTGAGCCTTTCAAGGCAAATTATGCTCAACCACGGTGGTGATTTAATTTATGTACCAAAACCACAAGGCGCATGCTTTAGGTGTGTGTTTGGGTGAACGAAGTCGTTTACGGCGACAATTAATTTTCAATATAGATAATTAAATCAACCTAAAGATCAGCGGGCTTACCAATATTAGTCCGCAACCAAAGCCCGCTTTAATTTGCCATGCTTTATATTTACCTGTGACTTTAATCCCTAACAATGGGCTTAATAAGTCGATACGGCGCGCAGCAATAAACACCAGCCAACAAATAATGAAAGTAAGGCTCAGTATAAGCAATGGCTCCACAAAACCACCTAATTGCAGCTTCGACAAATAAAACGCTAGGCCAATAATCACACTTTGATGCAATAGATAAAAAGGGAATACCGCAGAGTTTAATAACGCTAATTTAGGGTGATCGTGATTCAAAAAACGTTG
The DNA here is from genome assembly GCF_049257175.1 of Pseudoalteromonas mucoides. Taxonomy (NCBI): domain Bacteria; kingdom Pseudomonadati; phylum Pseudomonadota; class Gammaproteobacteria; order Alteromonadales; family Pseudoalteromonadaceae; genus Pseudoalteromonas; species Pseudoalteromonas mucoides. The sequence continues at coordinate 3,847 of NZ_JBMMUC010000029.1, read as the reverse complement.
TGCGACTGCCAGCATCAACAACACGCCCACTATTCGTTGCGCAGTATATAGCATATCCATACTGGTAATTTGCCATTGGCTAGCAGCAGGGTTTTGCCAAATCATGTGATAACCCAGTAAAACAACTAAATAGCTTAATATAAATACCGCTAATAACGCCCGCCAGTGACGTAGCAATTTGCTGTAAAATGCAGGCTGCCATGCAAGCAAGTAACCGAAAAGTAAAAACAGCGCGCCCATAGGGTATCTGAATGTATCGCTTGGCCAGCTTAACTTTAAAATACAAAGCGGTAATAACAAGGTGATGAAAATAACCAGTAACGATCGATCACATAAACGCGTGATTACTGCTTGCACATGAGAGTGATGAAACAGTGGCATTGCCAACACCAGTAATAAGGTAAATTGCCATAACGAGCGTAAATACCAAAGGTGGTTTACATCAACATGCGGCCAAATACCTGCTTGATAGTGCTCAAATAAAGGGCTGGTTAAATCAAAAAACTGGCTGTAAAACTGCCAAAAGCTCATAGCTAAACCAACCTCTTGGCTCATTTGCGCATAAAGCTGAATCGGCACAATAAACCAAATGCCAAACAGTAAAGGCAGTAATATTTTTACACTTCGCGTAGTTAAAAACATACCTAGACTAAAACGCGCAACAATAAAGCGCAGCGCCGCACCTGAAATAAACCAAATTAACCCCATCCGCCAAGGTGACAATAAGAGCATGATGCTTTCAATACCGCTGGATAAGTACTGACTTTTAAAATGAAAGCCCCAATTTTGGCTGTATAACATACCAGTGTGATAAAAAATTAATAAGCCAAAGGCGAGTACTCTCAGCCAATCTAAATCATAACGGCGTGAGGGTAACTCTTCGACTTGATTAAACACATTTAACCATGGTTTTAATAGCGTGCATGTTGTGTTTTTAATGATTATTTTAAGTTTCATATTAGATTTAACTGGCGGCTAATTAATAGCAACTATGAACAACATACTGCGTATTACAATAAGAAAAGGCTGACAAAACAGCTCGTAGGGATAAGCGGTGGATATCAGGGATGATAAGTTTGGTGATTGTTCGCTATGTTGGTAACCTAATAATAATACTTTTAAAGATAACAATAATAATGATCACTTTAACGCACTTTCAACGCTACCAAACTTGGTATGCAGCTTTATTTTTATGTAGTTATATTTTTATAAACAACACTATAAATGCCAGTTCAGATATTATGGAAGCCCAGCGCGATGGTACACTTCCTTTTATGCTTTGGGAGCCCTTTGTATGGGAGTATTCAAGCGCTATTAGTACTTTATTGCTGTTTCCTGCTTTAGTTTGGTTATTACAAGCCCAACCCTTTAATTGGCAAAAAATCAGCCGCTCATTACTCATTTATTTATTGGCGAGCGTTATTTTTTCGTTGTTGCATGTAGGGATCATGGTCGCTATTCGCAAACTCATTTACATCGTACAAGGTATGAAGTATGACTTTGGGTTAGTGTGGTTTGAGCTACTCTATGAATACCGTAAAGACTTATGGGGGTTTTTATTTTTAATCGTGGTTATTAAAACGTATCAATATGTTGTTGGCCAATTAACCGGTGAAGCCACGCCAATCACACATGCAGAGAATGCACCGCAGGACTTGAATTTCGACCGATTACTCGTAAAAAAACTAGGTAAAGAATTTATTATCTGTACTGATCAAATTGACTGGCTTGAGTCTAGCGGCAATTACGTAAACCTGCATATTGGCACTCGAATTTACCCGTTACGTGCAACCATGACCCATCTTATATCTCGGTTAGAGCCACAAGGCTTTTGCCGGATTCATCGCTCTCATGCTATTCGACTCGATGCGATTGAATCAATAACGCCTTTATCCAGTGGCGATAGCGAAGTAAAGTTAACAACAGGAAAAATACTTAACCTATCCCGTCGCTACAAAGAGCAATTTAAGGGACAGATTAATTCATCTGTCGTTTGGGTATAAATCACTCTATGTTAAGCTAACCTGCCGTAGGTTAGCCCCATTTATATTTTCGGAGTAGTTTAGTACGTGTTCTCAAATCGATTTACCCGCATTTTGCCATTAGTGTTTATTTTATCTGGCTGTGAAACCACACCCGATACACCAACATCAACACCTGAAATTAAGGCTGACCCCAAAACAATTGTTAGTGAGCAGCGCGAAGATATTGCACAAATAGCGCCACTCACAACAAAAGAACTCGATGATGTATGGCAACGTATTCGCGCACAGCTAACATTTGCTAATTCAAGCCACCCTGCCGTTCAACAACGCATTGCTTGGTACTTATCTCACCCAAACTATATGGATGAAATAAGTCGGCGTGCAGAGCCTTACCTTTATTATATTGTTTCTGAGGTAGAGAAACGAGAGTTGCCCATAGAACTGGCATTAATGCCGCTGATCGAGAGTGACTTTAACGCCAGTGCCTATTCGCATAAGCATGCATCCGGTTTGTGGCAATTAACCCCTGCTATTGCCAAGTATTTTAAAGTACAAATAACACCTTGGTACGATGGTCGCCAAGATGTTATAGATAGCACTCGTGCGGCGCTTGATTTTATGGAGTACTTGTACAAACGATTTGATGGTAATTGGTATCATGCAATTGCAGCCTATAATTTAGGTGAAGGCCGTGTACTCAGAGCTATTAGCAACAATAAAAAGCAAGGTAAATCCACTGATTTTTTTAGTTTGAAGTTACCTAAACAAACCAGCCAGTACGTGCCTAAATTACTTGCTGCGGCACAATTATTAAAAAGCCAAAAAATGGCTTTTCCTGCGATAGCAAATAACCCTGCAATTGCTGTACTAGCTATTAATGGTGCTATTATTTTAGATAACCAAGAGCAATGGCAGCAACTTGAGTCTTTAAACTATGGTGTGATCCGCTTTCCTGCCATCATTGATGCACCGCACATCGTTGTGCCTGCCACTGAGCAAACGCAATATAAAAACATGCTTGCTAATCTTGATTCGAATGATTACAGCCAATGGCAACACTACACAGTTAAACGTGGTGATAGCTTAAGTGTGATAGCAAAACGCTATAAAGTCAGTATTAGCCAACTAAAAGCATTTAATGACTTAAAGGGAAACACTATTAAGATTGGCCAAAAGCTAGTGCTACCACAATTAGCTGATACTCAAATTGAGTATCAGGTTAAATCTGGTGATAGCCTATGGAAAATTGCCAACCACTACAAAGTAAGTATTACTAAACTTAAACAATGGAATAATCTTTCGCGGGATAATTTAAAAATAGGTGAAAAGCTCACGGTGTTTTTATCTAATAGTTAAGAGTAAACCAGTACTTAAAATTACCCCATAGTACTGAGAGTAGTATTTTCTTATGGGCCGCGAGTTTCGAGTTTGCATTCACATATAAAGAATGCGAGTTTGCGAGTTTGCGAGTTTGCGAGTTTGCGAGTTTGCGAGTTTGCGAGTTTGCGAGTTTGCGAGTTTGCGAGTTTGCGAGTTTGCGAGTTTGCGAGTTTGCGAGTTTGCGAGTTTTTCAAGATTAAAATACAGGCAGTTAAAAGAGGCAAGATTTTTAAAGGTAGACGTGGCTTTCTTGTATCCGTGGGTATCAAATACTCAACCCACGCTACGGCGGTCAGGTTGACGCTGTGCAACTCGCTAGCTTTACTCTCGCTAACTCGCTTGCTATTTCACTTTCCTGTAAACGTAAAAAAGCCCAACTCAATGAGTCGGGCTTTCTTGTATTTGGAGCCATGGTGCGCTACGCAGTAGGATGACCTACTTTCGCATTGACGGCTTAAAGCTGAGCGCTATACTTTATTCCA
>NZ_JBMMUC010000028.1:0-27784 GCF_049257175.1 Pseudoalteromonas mucoides | reverse complement strand
GACCATGCCAATCCACAATTGGAGCTTGTGTTTATCTCAGTTGGCCATTTATTTTGAAGGACGCTTAGACAGCGTACTCGATATTTAAGAATTTAAGCTGACACAGAATTTTGAACGTCCTCGTGAAATTGACTGCCCTTTAATTACTGATATTACAATACTATTTATTATAGTTAGGTGAAGCAGCTTATCTGCTACCCTTCATAATTAGATTGTTTTTTACTCAAATATATGAGTCACTAACTTATATACTTTTTGATATTCTTTAACTTCAACACTATAGTCTCACTCAGATTTTCAACGATATATATACATAACGCGACCCAAGCGCTTTGGTTTAACTTTGCTAATATGGTCACTCACAATTTTGCAGTGATATGCCATCCATAGTATTAAAAGATCTAATTGATATGAAACTAGACTTCCCGTAATTTATTATTGAAATGAAGTATACGTAATGTTGTGTAAGTTAGGTGTTAATCATTACTATATTTGGTAATTTATATGTTTTAAAGTCTCTGTCCGAAAGCTTTTATTTAAATTAATTACCTTGGTTTCACTCATTAGATTTAAAAGCTGGAATATAAATGGCTTAAAATGACTGGACTTATGCAACTAGCCAAAACTTCTTCGTCATACAAAATAACACGCAGTTTATTACTACTCTTATCAAAGATACGCATCAAAAGAAAATTAAAATACAGTGAAAGATGGTTTTAAAGGAGTTGATAATTGGCATATTAAAGACTGCAGTTTAAGTTTGTTAAAAGATGATTGTTAACAAAGTGTTTATTTTGTTTTTTATTTGTACTAGTCTGTATTGGTCACATTGTGTGACCAAAATGACAACATCTAACTTTTAAGAGGCAAAAATGAAAAATAACCTTTTGTTGATCGGCTGTGTTTTAACATCTACAAATTTACTGGCCAACGACTGGGATGCAATACCACTACCAGTCACGCCTGACTATGGTAAAGTTTGGCAACTACAAGAAGCATACTCGGATTCTTTTAATTACACGGGTAAGCCTGCTGCATTTACCAGTAAATGGAACGATACCTACTTTAATAGTTGGACAGGTCCAGGCTTGACCTATTGGCAACGTGATGAATCTTGGGTCTCAGATGGGAATCTCATAATTAGTGCTTCACGTCGTGCAGGTACTGATCAAGTCAATGCAGGGGTGATCACTTCAAAAACTAAAGTCACGTTCCCAATATTTTTAGAAGCTAGTATTAAGGTGAGTAACCTAGAGTTATCTTCAAATTTTTGGTTACTTAGCGATAATGATGAACGCGAAATTGATGTACTAGAAGTATACGGTGGTGCGCGTGATGAATGGTTTGCTAAAAATATGTCGACGAACTTCCATGTTTTTATTCGCGATCAACAAACAAATCAAATAATCAGTGATTACAATGACCAAACCCATAATACGCCAAGCTGGGGAACATACTGGCGAGAAGGCTTTCATCGCTTTGGTGTGTATTGGAAAAGTCCAACAGATGTCACATTTTATATTGATGGCCAGCAAACGCCAGATGGTTCTTGGGCACAAGTGATCATGAAAGACAAAGACTACACTGGGGCTACGTTAAATAAGAACACACATAATATGGATCAATCTGCTTATATTATTATTGATACTGAAGATCATGATTGGCGCTCAGAAGCGGGTAATATTGCAACTGATGCAGACCTAGCCGATGGCAGTAAAAATAAAATGTACGTTGATTGGGTGCGCGTGTATAAACCCGTTAATGCAGCAAATACAAACTCTGTTACTAGTGGCGCGCAAATTAAAGCAAAACACAGTCAAAAGTGTATCGATATTAAAAACGGTGCAATGAATAACGGCAGTATTTATCAGCAATGGAATTGTAATTCTAATAACGAGAACCAAGCATTTGAGCTCGTTGAACTCACAAATAACGAATATGCTATCAGCTCACAATTAACTGGCTTGTGTATGCAAATTGCAAATTCAAGTACCTCAAATGGCGCAGGGGTTGAACAGTGGGTGTGTGATCACACAAAAGCCAATCAACGTTTTACACTGAACAATACAGGAGATGGCTACTTTGAACTTAGATCAAGCTTAAGTAATAAATGTATTGATATAGCAGGTAAATTACAAACCAATGGCGCGTCAGTTGTGCAGTGGCAGTGTTATAACGGCGATAATCAGCGTTTTCAGCTGATTGAGTAAAAAGCCCCCTATATTTTTTACAAATATAAAATTGTTAACAATTAATTATCATTGATTTTGTGTTGTGTAATTATTCTACATAGAACCTAACCGCTTTTATTGCAAAAGCGGTTCTTTCATAATAAAAGAATAGGCTTGCTATGAAAAAAACACACAAGAATGTTTATATCTCATCTGTACTATTGCTAGGCACTATGTTGTCAGGTTGTACTAATAATCAACTCGAAGAAAACACGCCTGCAGACGACACAACAAAAAAAGAGCACATGCTGTGGGATTTCGAAAAACCTGAATACCAGCCTTTTTTACACCATCACCATGCCACGACTAAGCTAATTGAACAGCAAGGTGATCATAAGTTACAGGTTATATTTTCAGCCAAAGCTCATCACGAAAGCGATATTGAATTTGTAAATAGCTCAACGTGGAATTGGCAAGCTTTAGGCAACTTTGCTTTTGCACTTGATATAGAAAACCCTGATAAGGCGTCTACCCAGTTATATATAAAAACAGTGGATGATAACGGTAGAGCACAAAGTCGCAGTGTAGTGGTGCCAGCTGAATCAAACAATACTTATTATATTGAGTTAAAAGGGGCCGATTTAAATACAGAGTCTGGTATACGCTCCAACCCGCCTAGTTGGCACAGTAGTTATACCCCGGTATTGTACCGAGGGGGTGAAAAGAACATTGATGTTAGTAAAGTAACCAAGGTGACGTTTGGCACAAAAGGTTTGTTAGCGGATAAGCAATTACTAATCGACAATGTAAGACTCATAAAGCCAACCAACTTTGACACCGAATACCTCGTCGGCTTGGTGGATGAGTTTGGCCAAAATGCCAAGCGTGATTTTAGTAACAAAGTTTCATCTACAAAGCAATTACTTGCAATCTCAGCGCAAGAGCAAAGACAACTGATAAAGTCACCTGTTGAGGGGCGCTCAACGTTTAGTGGTTGGCAAGCAGGGCCAAAACTTAAAGCAACCGGCTACTTTAGAACCGAAAAGTACCAAGGCAAATGGAGTTTAGTTGACCCGCAAGGTTATTTATTTTTTTCAACCGGTATTGCCAATGTACGCTTAGCGAATACCACCACAATTACAGGTTACGACTTTGACCAAAAGTACATTAAGCAAAGGGCGGCGGGTGATCTGACTCCTGAAGATTCAATCGGCTTAAATACGGCACCAAAAGCAGCGTGGCCATCACGTTATATCAGCTCAGAGCTGCGCGCTAACATGTTTAATTGGTTGCCAGATAGTGATGATCCTCTTGCCGATAATTATGGCTATCGCCGTGAAGTGCATAGTGGCGCAGTTAAAAAAGGTGAAACATTTAGTTTTTATCGAGCAAACTTACAACGCAAATACCAAACACGTGATGAGCAAACATTAATGAAAAAATGGCGCGATACCACGACTGATCGTATGTTGTCGTGGGGATTCACCTCTTTTGGTAACTGGCTTGATGATGATTACTATCAGCAAAACCGACTCCCTTACTTTGCCAATGCATGGATCATCGGTGATTTTAAAACAGTAAGTAGTGGTAATGATTACTGGAGCCCGTTACCTGATCCATTTGATCCTGTTTTTATTAAGCGCGCGGATATCACCTTAGCAACCGTGGCAGAGCAAGTGAACAATAATCCATGGTGTGTTGGTATTTTTATTGATAATGAAAAAAGCTGGGGCATGATGGGCTCAGTTAATTCGCAATATGGGTTAGTGATCAACACATTATCAGTAGACGAAACACAAAGCCCTACTAAAGCTGAATTCGTAAAACTGATGAAAGGTAAGTACCAAGATATAGCTGCTCTGAATGCTAGCTGGAACAGCAATATTGCATCGTGGCATGAGTTTTCTAGTGGCATTACAGTCAAAAATATCAACCAGCAAGTCGAAGCTGATTTTTCCACTATGCTATTTCATTATGCTAACCAATATTTTGCCGTGGTAGAGCAAGCAACAGCTAAACACTTACCCAACCACCTCTATATGGGAGCTCGTTTTGCTGATTGGGGTATGACGCCAGAAATTCGTAACGCCGCAGCTGCTCATGCTGATGTGGTTAGCTATAACTATTACCGAGAAGGGCTCAATGATGATTTTTGGCACTTTTTAGCAGACATTGATAAGCCAAGCATTATTGGTGAATTTCATAATGGGGCGTTAGATTCTGGACTATTAAACCCAGGGCTTATTCACGCCGAGTCCCAACACGACCGCGGTGTTAAATACCAACAATATATGTATAGCGTGATCGATAATCCATATTTTGTCGGGGCACATTGGTTTCAATACATAGATTCGCCATTAACAGGGCGTGCCTATGATGGCGAAAATTATAACGTTGGCTTTGTTAATGTGGCAGATATTCCTTACATGCCCCTCGTAAATGCTGCTAAGGAAGTTAATCAGCAACTTTATCAACGCAGGTATACAAATAATGTTAACTAGTTATATTCAGGCTTGGGTAGTGCTTACAGCTGTGCTTATTAGCACCGCTGTAGATGCAGAGCCAGTGATAAAACAAGGCCCGTATGAAATCTACGATAACAGGGCGTTGCAAGTTTTAAATTTAGACGCACCAATCGAAACACTGGCTACCGGCTTTGAGTGGCTTGAAGGGCCCGTATGGGTTGAAGACGGCGGGTATTTGTTGTTTTCAGATATTCCCAGCCACCGAGTCTATCGCTATCAGCCTGAGCAAGGTGTGCACCTTTATTTAGCCGAGAGTGGTTACTCAAATGGCCTAGTTCTGAACAACCACAATGAGTTGGTGTTATTGCAATCTCGTTCGAGAAAAATTGTCACTATGGCATCGTCGGTTAATGCTCCTAAAACAAGCTATCGCGAATTAGTGAGTCGTTATCAAGGGCAACAGTTCAATAGCCCAAATGATGGTATTTTTAATCACCAAGGCACTCTATTTTTTAGTGATCCCCCTTATGGGCTATCTAAGCAGCTAGATGATCCCGCTAAAGAGCTAAGCTTCCAAGGGGTATATTCATTGAATGCAAAAGGCCAACTTAATGTGCTTGATAAGCAATTAATTTATCCAAATGGGGTTGCGTTGTCTGGGGATGAAAAAACACTTTATGTGGCGGCATCAAACCCTGATAAACCCGCTTGGTATCGATATCAATTAAACCAAGATGGCACTGTTAAAAATAAAGCGTTATTTTATCAATTGCCGGCAGTGGCAGATAATAGCCATGGTCTACCGGATGGATTAAAAATTCATCCCTGTGGGATTATATTTGCAACAGGGCCTGGTGGGCTTTGGTTGTTTGATGAAAATGCTCAGCTATTAGCCAAAGTATCATTGCCTACCATCAGCGCAAACTTAGCATTTAATGCCCAACAAAACCGTGTATATATAACCGCTCATACACATTTATTGTCATTTTCTCTAAATACTGCTTTTCAATAATAGTTTAGATCACTAGCAAGTTAAGCGGTTGCAGCTTAATTTGCTAGACCACTCTTTAGCTGCACGTGTACGCCACAGTTATTTTCATTTTATAACTATATATCCTTTACAATAAATTTGCATTGTTGTAGATTGTTAACAATAGACAGTATCATGTAAACTAATTTGGTGGCTAGATGAGAAATTCATTATTAAAAATAAAAAGCGTAAAGGTGGAGTATTATCAAATTCCTCTAGCTGAGGTGTTAAGTGATGCTAAACACGGTGATCATACTCATTTTGAAGTAATAGCCGTTCGTATCATGACCACAGATGGTTACGAAGGTATGGGTTACACCTACACAGGTGGCAAAGGTGGCCGTGCTATTTATTCGTTATTAAATGACGAAATTAAACCTGGTTTGATCGGGGCTGATTCATCAGCAATTATGTCAATTTGGGATAAGTTACAGTGGGACTTACATTACGTGGGCCGCGGTGGTTTATTAAGCTTTGCAATCTCTGCAGTAGATATTGCTTTGTGGGATATAAAATGTAAGCGATTATCAGCACCACTTTGGCAAGTTGCTGGTGGTCATAGCGATAAAACAGCGTGCTACGCTGGCGGAATCGACCTTAATTTTGATCAGCAAAAGCTCCTTAAGAATATTCAAGGTTACTTAGACCGTGGTTTTAATGCGGTAAAAATTAAGGTAGGCAAACAAGATTATAAAGAAGATGTGGCTCGAGTGGCCGCAGTGCGTGAGCTAATTGGTGCTGATAAAACCTTAATGGTTGATGCTAATTACTCGATGAACGTAGAGCATGCAATTCGTTTTGCCAAAGCCATTGAGCAGTTTGATATCACTTGGTTTGAAGAGCCAACAATTCCTGATGACTACAAAGGGTTTGCACGTATAGCACAGGCGACATCAATTCCTTTAGCGATGGGCGAAAACCTGCACACTTTGCATGAATTTGGTTATGCGATTGATCAAGCAAAACTTGGTTTTTTACAACCAGATGCCTCAAATATCGGCGGCATCACAGGTTGGTTACATGTAGCAAGCCAAGCTTATACCCACAACTTACCTATTTGTAGCCATGGTATGCATGAATTACATGTATCACTACTGGCTTCACAACCTCATGCGGGATTTTTAGAAGTTCACTCGTTCCCGATAGATGAATACACCACGCGACCGTTACAACTTGATGATAATGGTAAAGCCTGCGCCCCAGATATTATCGGTACTGGCGTAGAGTTTGACGCACAATTAGTTAAACCACATTTAGTAAAACAATCATAAGGTATCACTATGCAAGCAGCAGAATATATTGGTAATAAATCGTTTCGTATCGTTGCAGGTCAAGCGATAAAGCCACAAGCAGATGAAGTACGTTTAGATGTTGGTTTTGTTGGTATCTGTGGTACCGACATGCATATTTATCATGGCGTAATGGATCAGCGCGTTAACCCACCACATACCATAGGCCATGAAATTTCAGGTGTGGTTGCAGAGCTTGGTAGTAATGTTACAAACCTACAAGTAGGTGATCGTGTCGTTGTACGCCCACTTGATTACTGTGGTGATTGTCCTGCATGTAATGCCGGTCATAGCCACGTATGCCATAACCTAAAATTTATGGGCATTGATTCAGTTGGTGCATTCCAAAATTCATGGACAGTAAAAGCCCGTACTATTCATAAACTACCTGACAACGTAACACTTGAGCAAGGCGCATTAATTGAGCCTTTATCGGTTGCTTGTCACGATATTGCACGTTCACGCTTAAAAGCCGGCGAAAAAGCAGTGGTGATTGGCGGCGGTCCAATTGGTCAACTAGTGGCTTTGGTTGCTAAAAGTGTGGGTGCTGAGGTATTGATCTCTGAAGTAAATAACGAGCGTCGCAAGTTCTCTGCGCGTTTTGATATTGAAACCATCAACCCATTAGAGCAAGATTTACAAGAATATGTCTCTAAGTGGAGCGATGGCAAAGGCGCTGACGTTGTATTTGAAGTATCAGGTGTGCAGCCTGCAGTTGAAGCCATGACCCAAATTGCAGCAGTACGTGGCCGCATTTGTATGGTTGCTATCCATTCTCAAAAGCCACCGGTTGATTTGTTCCAGTTCTTTTGGCGTGAACTAGAACTTGTTGGTGCACGTGTATATGAAGATGCTGACTTTGAAATGGCGATTGACTTAGTTGCCAGCGGTAAAGTAAACCTAGAACCATTTATAACTTCAGTCAGTGAGCTTGCTGATATTAGCTCAGCGTTTGCTAGCATGGACAATAACCCTACGGGTATGAAAGCCCTTGTCTCTTGCCAAATTAAATAATGGAAAATAATATGTTAGATAAATTTAGACTTAAAGGTAAGACAGCATTAGTCACAGGTTGTAGCCGTGGTATTGGTAAAGCAATGGCCCTTGCATTGGCTGAAGCCGGTGCTGATGTGATTGGCGTATCAGCTAGTTTGCCTGCAACAGGATCAGATGTTGAAAAGCAAGTACTTGCTCGTGGACAAATGTTTTATGCTTACCAATGTGATTTTTCTAATCGTGAAAGCTTATATGCTTTTATTAATGATGTGAAAAAAGATCACTCAAAAATTGATATTCTGGTCAATAACGCGGGTTCTATCTTACGTGATCCTGCGGTGGAGCACAGTGATGAGTACTGGGATAAAATCATTGAAATTAACTTAAATTCACAATTTATTTTAAGCCGTGAATTAGGTAAAGAAATGGTGGCTCGTGGACAAGGTAAAATAATTTTTACTGCGTCATTGCTTACTTTCCAAGGTGGTATTACTGTACCTGGTTATGCAGCTAGTAAAGGTGCAATAGGTCAATTAACCAAAGCACTTGCTAACGAGTGGGCCAGTAAAGGTGTTAATGTAAATGCCATTGCACCAGGGTATATTGCCACTGATAATACCGAAGCACTAAGAAATGATGCCGAGCGTGCAAAATCGATTCTAGATCGTATACCGCAAGGTCGTTGGGGAACACCGGATGACTTTAAAGGGCCAACTGTATTTTTAGCATCAGATGCCTCAAACTACATGAACGGTAGTGTTCTATTAGTTGATGGCGGCTGGATGGGACGATAAAACCATGACAATAAAAAATAACGTAAACTTTATAAATGGTGAGTATATTAGCTCATCAAATAGCGACACCATCAGCGTGCTCTCACCAAGTACCGGCGAGCAAGTGGGTGTCATTCCTAAAGGCAGTGTTGAAGACGCACAACTTGCGCTTGAAACGGCCACGGTAGCACAAACTCAGTGGGCACAGAAAACGCCTCGCGAACGTGCGACAATTTTACGCCGATTTGCCCAAGGTATTCGTGATAATAACGAGCGCCTTGCTGAGCTATTAGTACAAGAGCAAGGCAAGTTAATTGATGTTGCCCGCATGGAAGCCAATGTTACAGCCACATTTATCGAATATGCCTGTGATAATGCGTTGACGATCAAAGGGGATATCATTCCTTCTGATCACGAAAACGAAAAAATCTACATTCATAAAGTTCCCCGTGGGGTGGTTGTGGCAATCACAGCATGGAACTTTCCATTGGCATTAGCGGGGCGTAAAATTGGTCCTGCGCTTATTACCGGTAACTCAATTGTAATTAAGCCAACTCAAGAAACACCTTTAGCCACGATGGAGTTAGGTGAAATTGCTAATCAAGCAGGTATTCCGCCTGGTGTGATCAACATTGTTAATGGTACGGGCTCAGTTGTTGGCCAACACTTATGTGAAAGCCCGCTGACAAAGCTAATCACCATGACTGGCAGTACGCGTGCTGGGCAAATTATTCATCAAGCCAGTGGTAAAAACTTAACACCAGTGATGCTGGAACTTGGCGGCAAAGCGCCGTTTATTGTTATGGAAGATGCTGATCTTGATAAAGCCGTTGATGATGCTGTGGTAGCGCGTTTTGCTAACTGTGGTCAAGTTTGCACCTGTGCCGAGCGTTTATATGTTCACAGCGATGTATACGATAGCTTTATAGAAAAATTCATTCCAAAAGTACAAGCGCTCAAAGTAGGCGACCCAATGGATCCAACATCTGAGATGGGGCCTAAGGTCAACCAAAGTGAAATTAATAATATTCACTCAATTGTTGAAAAAGGCATTGCTCAAGGGGCTAAGCTTGCAACGGGTGGTAAAGTTGCCACAGTGGCAGGGTTCGAAGGCGGCAATTGGTACGAGCCAACGGTACTGGTTGATGTTGAACAAGATAACATTTTAGTGCACGAAGAAACTTTTGGTCCGGTATTGCCAATCATCAAAATCAACAGCATTGATGAAGCTATTGCTTATACCAACGACAGTGAATATGGACTCTCAGCGTACTTATACACTAAATCTATGGAATACATTCATCGCTCAATTGCAGAAATGGAAGTGGGTGAAGTGTATGTTAACCGTGGTTTAGGTGAGCAACATCAAGGTTTCCACAATGGCTGGAAGCTAAGCGGTATGGGCGGTGAAGACGGCCAATACGGTTTAGAACAATATCTTGAGAAGAAAACCGTTTATTTAAACGAGCAGTAATTAGGCAGGGTGGATTCTCTCACATTTGCCCACCTAAAGCCGATGCAAACGCATCGGCTTTTTTGTGCCTGAGAGTTAATTAACTCAATGCTAAAAAGGACATGAAACTACCATTTATGAATATAATTTGCGTATTTAAGCCAAAAATATCGGACTAGTATAGAGCATTAAATTTATATTTTTGGTCGTAAGGTATTTCAGCATGACAGCAAAAATTACAGGTGTGAGTGATTTTCCAGATGCATTTAAAGAGCAACGTACTGCATCAGGCATTGGGCAAATGGACGATCAGAATGATCCCATAAATATGCTCTTAGGTTTAAAAAATGTACGTAAAGCGGCGCATAATTGTGCTGTTTTTCAATCTGGCGCAAAACCTGGGCGGATTGTTATTCCATCTGAAGTGGCAATTCGTGAAACACGGCAAATTCCTTTTGAAGTCGACCCGCCTGAGCATGGTGGTTTTCGTGAGTTATTAAACCCATGGTTTAAACGCCCGTTAGACGATGCATATCAAGCTAGTTTACAGCAGATCATAGATGACACTATTGACTATGCATTGCGTGTGCAATCATTGGACATAGTGAGTGAGTTTGCATTGCCACTGCAATCAAAGGCACTGACTTTGTTATTAAATACCACGATGGATAAAGCGCAAACGTGGATTGATTGGGGCACTCATGTATTTCGCAGTGAAGACAGTGATTTAGATGGCGATAAAGCTAATATTCTTTATGACTATATTGATAATGAAATAGATAAAGCCATGGCTAACCCAAGTGATGACTTGTACTCAGTATTACTTGCAGCGCAAGTCAATGGTCAAAAAATGACGAAAGAGCAAGTTAAAGGCGTCATGATCCTAACCTTTGCTGGTGGACGCGATACGGTAGTAAATGCAATCACCAATTCAATTGCTTACTTTAGTGAAAACATCAGCGATTTACAGCGTATTCATGATGAACCTGAAATCATAAATCGTGCTGTTGAAGAGCTTATTCGTTACTTCTCACCATTAACACAGATGGGGCGTGTTGCAACCGAAGATACCCAAGTATGTGAGCATGCAATAAAAGCTGATAGCCGTATATCACTATGTTGGGCATCGGCAAATCGCGATGAAAGCGTGTTTAAAAATCCTAATAACGTTGATTTTGATCGAAAAGTAAACCCTCATGTGAGTTTTGGTTTTAGTCATCACAACTGTTTAGGGGCCACTCATGCACGACAGTTATTACGCCAATTAGTGTTATCACTGGCTAAAAAAGTAGCCCACATAGAGACAGTTGTAGCTGACGAAAATATTGAACAGCTTGGTGAATTTTCAAGAAAAGTAGGGTTTAACAGTCTTCGCGTCCGTTTAGCCGCTAAATAATTAATCAATAACAAAATGCACTGTAGCAAGTGTCAGTAAAAATAGAGGAATAATCATGACAAAAGTAATTTTTATGACCAAAAACAATGGCGCTGTAGAGGTTGAAGGTAATAGCGGCTCATTGATGGAGTTAGCCGCGGCGAATGGTGTCGCGGGTATTGATGGCGATTGTGGCGGGGTGTGCTCATGTGCAACATGCCATGTTTACGTTGCGCCTGAGGATTTTGAAAAAATAGGCGCACCAGATGAAATCGAAAGTGACATGCTGGAACTGGATGATAACGTGACTGAATTTAGTCGTTTATGTTGTCAAATTGAAGTCTCTGAAGACCTCGATGGCATGACCTTTGTTGTTGCTAATTAAATAGTTGAGTGATTTATTATGCAAACTATACACTCATCAACGCATTCGCTAGATTTAAATATAGTGATAATAGGTGCCAGTCACGCAGGTGTGAACCTTGCGTTTAATTTACGCCAGCAAGGCTGGCTTGGCAGTATTACCTTAATAGATAGTGATCCAGAGTTACCTTATCACAGACCGCCATTGTCTAAAAAAACATTGCAAGCAAGTGACACATTATCAACACCGCTTAAAGCTGAAAAAGCCTACACAGATAACAATTTAGTACTGCTATTAGGGCAAACAGTGGCAGCCATTGATAAGCAAGAAAAATTAATTACCCTAGATGATGACAGTTGTCTTACGTTTGACAAATTGGTGCTAGCGACAGGGTGTTCTGCTTTTATTCCGCCCATACCTGGGTTGAGCGATACCCTTGATGAGGCGGGTAACCCTCAGTATTTTGCTATGCGAACGTTTGCGGATGCCCAAGCGATTAAAGCGGCTTTTAAAAATAGTACCGACAAACACGTTGTCATTATTGGTGGCGGTTATATAGGGCTTGAATCAGCGTCATCATTTGTTGCATTAGGCGCTGATGTAACCGTCATTGAAAAGCAAGACAAAATATTATCACGTGTCACATCAAGTGTGATGTCTGACTTTTTAACCCAGCTGCATATAGATAAAGGCGTAGCTCTACACACAGGGAAAGACGTTGTCGAAATACAACACCAAGGCAATAAACACTTGGTTGTGTGTAGTGATGGTACGCATTATCCCGCAGATTTTATTTTAGTCGGAGTCGGCGTTAGGCTAAATACACAATTGGCCAGTGATGCGAGCTTGGCGATTGAGCAAGGTATTAAAGTGAATGATGTTTGCCAAACGTCTCACCCTGATATTTTCGCAATTGGTGATTGTACAACGCACTTTAGCAAAATTTATCAACGTTGGATCCGCTTAGAGTCAGTACAAAATGCTGTTGATCAAGCTAAATCTGTAGCGCAGTTTCTAACGAATAAAGCGCCCTTAGCTCCTGCGGTTCCTTGGTTTTGGTCAGATCAATACGAGTACAAATTGCAAATTGTTGGTTTGTCACAAGGGTATGACGAATTAATTGTTCGTGAAGAATCGCCGACGCAATTTTCGGTGTGGTATTTCAAGGCTGAGCAATTGTTATGTGTTGAAGCGGTTAACAATAGCAAAGCCTATGTACTGGGTATGCAAGCAATTAAACAAAGTTTACTGGTTAATAAACAGGTATTAAAGGACACCACAACGGCGCTTACAAAAGCATTATTACTAAGTGAGTAGCTGGCTTTAGGGCTGTAATTGCTGGCGATATTGTTGCCGATATTGGTAGGGGGTCACTTTGAAGTGATGCTTAAATTGCTTAATAAAATACGACGGGCTGGAAAAGCTTAAATCGTAAGCTATTTCGGTCACCGATACATCTGTTTGTCCTAGTTGGCGTGCAGCGCTGTATAGCTTGTGCTGAATAAGATAATCAGAATAAGGTACTCTAAAGTATTTTTTAAATACTCGCGAAAAATACGACGGTGATAAATGACAAAGTCCTGCGGCTTGTTCAAGTGACAGAGTTAAGCCGTTGTTTGTTTTAAGTTCATTAATTATTGGTGTCAGTTTTTTAAAGCTGGCTGAGCCGCTTAATGGTTTTTGCAGCGCCGATAAGCTGCTTTTACCGTACTCGCACACCATAGTAATTAAACTATTAAACAGTTGAGTACAGGTTTTACTTTTAGGGTTTTCGTTAAACTCACTTAGCATCCACGCGAGTATTTTATGAATTCTTTTTTGTATTTCATTGCTAAAGCTTAAATGTAAACCGGTCTTAAGTAGCTCAGTAAATTCACTTAAAGCCGGATCGTTTAGGCGTTCAGGTATAAATTGCACTATGTACCAAGATTTAGGGCGAGGTTTGAGTTCAAAGTCATGGGTTTCCATGGCTGGGGTAAACACTGCTTCGTAATCAGCCAATGTAGATTCACCTTGATGGTAAAAATAAGTGCCATCGATGCGCTCAAAAAATATAAATTCATGCACTTGATGAAAGTGCATAAAACACGAATAAGCATCGTGTTGAAGATAACTAACATGATGAATTTCAAACTCGTAGCCGTCTTTAATACAAAACGGTTCACAATAGATCGTTGGCTTTGACATATAGTTTATTGTTAACAAATTATAATTGGAGTTTAGCGTGCATTTTTTATTGCTGCAATGATTGTGCAGCAGCTGCGCATGCTGAATTTAGATAAAAGGCAATATTATGAAATTAAGGTTTTTATGCCCTTACTGGGGCTGTGAAGGGACAGCAGCCGATGAATTTGTAGCAAAGGTACTTGATGCTGGATTTGATGGGGCTGAAATAAATTTCCCTGATGACGATGAGTTTATTGAAACGATTAAAAAAGCAGCCCGCGAAGATAGTTTTATTGTGGTAGCTCAACAATGGCTAGCACCTACAACTGAATCGTTTGCACAATACCGCGCTAAATTTAATGCGAGATTGCGCTTTCTGGCATCACTCAATCCAGTGTTTATAAACTCACATACCGGAAAAGACTTTTATAGTGTTGAACAAAACAGCTTGTTACTCAATGATGCTTTAGCGTTAGAGCGTACTTTGGGTATCACAATTACTCACGAGACTCACCGAGGACGGTTTAATTTTGCAGCATTTGCCACAGTGCCTTATTTTAAACAGTTTCCAACTCTAAAATTAAATGCTGACTTCTCCCATTGGACTAATGTCAGTGAAAGTTACCTAGAGGAACAACAAGAGTCACTAAAACTCGCGCAACAGCACAGTTATTATATTCACGCTCGAGTAGGTAATACTCAATCAGCACAAGTGAATGACCCATTTAGCCATCAATGGCAGGAAACATTAAATGTATATGTGCAATGGTGGCAACAGATCATAGATTTAGCTAAAGCACGCGGCCAGCAAATATTTTATATCTGTCCAGAGTTTGGCCCTTGGCCTTATATGATTAATGAACTCAACTCAAATAGACCAATGACCCAACAATGGCAACTAAATGTAGATATGAAAGATTACCTAAAACAGCACTTAATTGTGTAACTAGGTACTACATTTTAACGACCGGCTAAACTTATAGAAGCCGGTCATATTAGCGTTTTCGCTATTTATCGTAGCGATTTTCGTACATGGTAGAGGTAACGTCTTTTACCGCTTGAATCATTTCAGGGTAGGGGATGTCAGTGGTGGTGACAAAGCCTATATTGGCGTTTTCACCATCAAATGCCCGCCCAGATACGGGTTCATCAACATATTGGAACCAATGAGCGCCAACCATGTAGGGTTTTTCGAGTACGCTTTGCATGTAATTTTTATACATAGCAGCACGGTCTGTTTGATTTGCAGCGTGAACAATACCAGGGTTAAACAAACCAGAGTCAGTAGCTGTACCAATATGGAATTCGCCAATTACAACCGGTAGGTCAACGTCTTCTAAAAATTGCCAGTAATGATCTTGCATACCTTCCTCGTAAATATTAAAGCTCAATACATCCGAGTATTTTACCGACGCTTTAATAATTTCATCTGGCATGCCCCAGTTAGCCATGCGAGCACCCATGTATAAATGATTAGGAAGCTTTTTAGCTAATGTGCCATTGACTACTTTAAAGTATTGTTCGCCAAGCATTTCTAACATTTTCGAGATATCGGCTATTTGTGCGTCTGTGTAGGTAGTAAACGTAACGCCTTTATTAAGTTCATCCCAACTTGAAATATCGCTTTGCCATGCTTTATTTAGTGCATTTATTGAGGTGTACTTTTGTTTAAGGTGTGTAGCAAATGCGTGTTTAGCTGGGCTTTGCTGTGCATCTTTTGATAGGGCATCGAGTATAATCCCGTAACGTTTTTCTACACTGCCTTCACGTTCGCCCCAACTTTTTTCGTTATCGATAAATATACCTATACACCAAGGTGATGATTTAATGCTTTTAGCTATGGCATCAATGGTAATTTCTGCGCGATTTTTAAATTCGGGATCATAAAAATCGGGCATCAGTCCCCAGTGGTTAGTATGTCCAGAGAGTGTTTTAAAGTCGCCAATAATCCAACCATTGGCAAAATAGGGCACTGATTCTTTATCGTAAAAAGCTGGATCGACCCAATTGCCAAATGATGTAAAGCCCCAATCTTTCATCCGTTCAAGAGTTACCTCGTGCCATTTGTCTAAATATGATTTAGGTGATGTTTCTCCATAGCGACGTTGTAAGTTTGCACGATAAAAACTATATGTTTCGCCATGTGCAACAGGCCCTTTATGTGTAGAGCGTCTGTAACTGTAGTGCTCACTCAATGGCTCATTGTAGTCGGGCAACCACTCAAACATATTATGGCGCAGTTCAGAGGTAATAAAGCGGCTTTGGCGAGCGTCATCTGAGACTTTAATTATCCCCATTGAATCTTCAGGGGTGATCTCATCGCTACTGCGATTGCGGACCGAATCATTTTTGAAGTCTACGCCGGTAATGGTGGTAAGATTAGCCATGCGTACATTGGCCGGACCATGAGAGAAAAATAAGTAGCCCTCAGGGTCAACCATCCACCATTTACCGTCTACTTTTTCAGTTCTGAAATAGCCTGTGGCCTCTAATTTAGGACCTTTGGCATAACCACCAAATCGAGAGCGATCGCTCATACCTTTTGACTTTGCAAGTTCAGCTAATTCAATATCAGCCAAACGTTTAAGCTGCTCATCTGAGGTGATAGTTAGCTCATTCGTTTGTTTTGTGTATTGACCATATTTATCAATAACATTGACCATCCAATTGGGATCGGATGGTGGGTTTTTTCTGAGTTTAATATCACCAATTAATATAGACTTATCTTCTAACACACCGATAGTGAAGAGGTTCATTGCGCTAATTTTAGTAAAGTCGCCACCATCTTCACGCCAAGAGCGCCACACCATTAATCGATCATTTGTTTGCCAAGGTGGTGCATCTCCCCACATGCCAGTATTGGTTTGGGCTTCTTTACCATCTAAAGGAAAATAGACAGTACCTGAGTAATTCGCAGGTAAACTAACCGAGCGGCTTTGTAGTTGCCCTTCTGGGTTTTCTATAGAGAGGTAAACGTGTACTGAGCTGGCGCTGGTATTTTCAACGTCAAAAGCCACGTTATAGTTATTATACGATGATAAATCCCAAGGACTGGGTGGGGCTATTTTTAGTTCAGAAATATTTCCCTTTGCAGAAAAACTTAACGCTAACTTTTTACTATTTGCAGTCTCAATGAATTGGTGCGATGTATGCTTATCGGAAAACCAGCTTTGCTGTTGTTGCTTTGAAAAATCAACCAGTTTAGTAAGTGTTTCTACCTCAGTAAACGGGTCTGCTTGCGATTTGATAGATGGTTCTTGTTCAAGTGTTTTATGTGTATCGCTGCAACCATTAGCAAATACACAGGCTAAGCTAAGCGCAATTAAATTAAGTGTTATTGAAGGGCGAGGTGTTGTCATTATAGTTTGATCCTGTTGTAAACTAGAATGAATAACATACGATCATTGTTAACAATAAACAATGATCGTATTTGCTTTTTTTTGCATTAAATCTGTTTTATTAACTTCATAGGATAACTATTTGACGAATTCCATTGGCCAACATAGAGATTGTCATCTTGATCAACACAAATACAATGTACATGGTTAAATATTTGCCAATCTGTTTGCATTGGTTGTAACTCACCTTCTATATATACAGGTTGTGGCGCACCTAAATTAGCCACTATTTTATTCGATTCATCAAAAATACTGATAAAGCCAGAGTCATCGGCATTACGTTCGTCAATATGCGACCAACACACCGGAGCGTAAAATAGTTCACCTTTAAAAACTGGCCCACCAATATACGCGCCGTTCGCACTTATTTTTGAAAGGTATTCACCTTGTAGAGAAAACACTTTTAAACACTGTTCAAAACGAGAGCTGACAATTAAAGTCGGGTTGGTGGCATCACGTAAATCCACCTCGATGCCATGGGGATTATGTAAATTGTAGTTGGCATCATTGTTATCATGCCCACCCCAGTGCTTGATATATCGGCCGTGTTTATCAAAGTGCAGTAAAAAGTCGCTGCCGTAACCATCCGTAACATATAAGTCACCATTTGGGGCGATGGCTATATCAGTAGGCCTAAAGGGTTGATCTGGCGTATAAGCACCGTATGTTTGCGGGTGACCAATGGTGTAAATAAGTTTGCCATCTAAAGTCATTTTCGCAATAAATCCGGCTTGTGGAATGACATTATTAGTCGGACTATCCCATTGCTCTTTGCTGTGACCATCCCAGTGACGATTAACAATCCAGCCACTGTCGACAACATATAAGAATTCTTGCTCGCCTTCTTTGACAATTTTTAAAGCATGGCCGCCAGGAAATAGTGTGCCAAAAGCATCGAGTAGTTCACCTTGTTGTGAATACACCAAAATATTATTTTGGGTATTATCGGTGATCATAAAAATACGACCTTGTGAATCCATTACCATGGCATGGCAGTTTTCGATTGGGTACTGCTTAGGATCGAGTTTGCCCCAATGCGCATCTACTTTATATTTGAATTTGCCGTGACCAATTATTTTACCGTGGGGAGCTTGGCCATTTTTAGGAAATGGGTGCGCAAATTGTTGTTTTTGTTTTTCAGTTAGGCTACAAATCATTGGTTTTCCAAATTAAAAAACCAACTCAAGAAAAGGGCTAACAATCTATGAGTTGGTTTGGCTAGAATTACGGATGAACAGTTAAGCGGGTTTCCAGTTCAAAATGGCTTCGTCGTTAACGGGGTCTAACGGATAATACACAGCTTCGTTTTCTTTAAACGATTGATTAGTAACTGCGTTAAATGCGCAGATCATTGACCAACGCGGCTCTGCAGCACGGTTTTGGTTGGATTTATGTAATAAATTACAGTGGAAAAACAGGACATCACCAGGTTCAAGTTCTACATTGATCAGCTCATGGTATTTCATTGCTTCTTCAACAAATTCTAAACAGGCACCTTTTTGATCGCCCGTTTTACTGTGATCAAGTCGGCCTAAATGATGTGAGCCTTTTAAAACTTGTAAGCATCCATTTTCGATTGTTGCTTTATTAATAGCCACCATACAGCTAATCGCTTTAGGGTAAAGCATGTAGTTATCTCGATGCCAGTAACCAAAGTCTTGATGCCACTCCCAAGCGCCGCCAACAAACGGTTCTTTCATCATTATTTTAGTACTTGTATGATAAACCTCTTCACCAATCAGAGTTTCACATACATCAACTAAACGACGGCCACGTGAAAACATACTGTAAAAGTCATCACCAGTTTTTTGCCACAAGCACACTTTACTTACTGCACCATCCGCATCTTTTTTATGCCATGCTCGCTCGTATAGCGAATCATCATTAAAGGCGGTTTGCTGTAAGCGGGCAATTTCTTGTTCGTCGTAATAGCCTTTTGCAATAACGTAGCCATCTCGATGAAAGTCAGCAATTTGTTGTGGTGTTAGTTGTCTGTTGTTCATAAGGGGGTGTCCTGTAAATGACTACTCGTTGTAAATTGTTGACAATGATGAGTTGGATTTATGAAATGGTCAAGCTTGAATTTATATAAAAATATGATATTTATATATGAATAATAGTGAAGATGATTAACTAATTGTTTCTACATAAATTCAAATATTATGAGTTAGAAAAATTATTTTTATATTCATATATGAATATCGTGAATTGTCTTGTTTTTGCATGGTTGGGTGGATAATGAACACAAAAGTAAAAAGTAAATACGCGGTACCTGCGTTAGATAAGGGGCTAGATATACTTGAGTTTTTAGTTCTTAAAGGCAGTACTTGTTCACAAAGTGAAATAGCGGCAGGGCTTGGTCGTAGTGCAAACGAAATTTACCGAGTGCTGGTTGGTTTAGAGTCTCGGGGCTATTTAATACGGGATGAATTTTCGGGACGTTATAGTTTATCTTTAAAGCTTTATAATTTATCTCGGTCTATTTCGCCGATTGATCAAGTGCGTCAATGCGCCATACCTTACATGGAAGATTTAGCGGTGAGTTTGGGACAGTCATGTTATTTAACTATGCTGTATCAAAGCCAAGCCATGACGGTGGTACAAGCTCGCAGTCATAGTGCAATGCACTTAAGCATTGCAGAAGGATCATTATTTAAGCTAAGTAAATCAACGGCGGGTCAATTATTATTAGCAAATAGTAACGAGCAAGTTCGTGGTATGTTGATTGAACATGATGCAAGTTATAGTACGTTAAAATCTAAAGCGCTAAGCCAGTTGCAACATGAACTCGATGTTATTTGTACACAAGGTCAGCTTGTACAGAGTAATCCTTTGATCACCGGTGTTGATGATTTTTCTGTGCTGATAGGTAAACCCCACGCAAAATTGATAGCTGCACTGACTATTTCATCTTTTGATGCAGAATTAACATCAGCAGTGAATGCCCAAGCAATGCTCGAAGAGCTTAAAAGTACTGCAAGCAAGATTACTGCTTTACTAAACAATTAAACTGGTTGGGGAACTTAGCGAGTATATTGCTTTCGCTTGATTCCCCAAAAGACTAAAATAACCGAAAATTCATATAGTTACTAATACCTTCTCCCCATATAAAAATCACCTATACAGTGCGGTTGTAAAATTTTTGTTTAATTTCGTTTGACTTGTTGAGCTGTGTTCCATTATTGTTAAAGTTAATTGTTAACAATGTTTTGATGACAATTTAGGGGAGCCAAAATCAAATCATTACTGGCAACGTCGTCTAAACACAATATTTAGGTGTAAAAATGATAAATACAAAATTTAAGTTAAACGCAATTTGTATCGCTATGCTGGTGTCAACACCACTGGCTTATGCAGAGCAAGAAAATACAACTGATGTAAATAATGATGTAGAGGTTATTCAGGTTACGGGGATCCGTAGTGCATTGAGTAAATCAGCATCAATCAAGCAGGATTCATCAGGGGTCGTTGATGCTATTTCAGCAGAGGATATAGGTAAATTACCCGATACAAATTTAGCAGAGTCATTACAGCGTATTAGCGGTGTGTCTATTGACCGTGCTAATAACGAAGGTAACCAAGTAACAGTGCGTGGCTTTGGTCCAAGCTTTAACTTAGTAACGCTAAATGGTCGCCAAATGCCAAACTCGTCAGTTTTGCAAGAGGCAGGCGTGTCACGTAGCTTTAATTTTAGAGAAATTGCAGCTGAAAGTGTGTCGGGTGTGTCTGTTTATAAAACAGGTAAAGCGAATGTCGCATCAGGTGGCATTGGTGCCACGATTGATATAAGCACAGCAAAACCATTTGACTATGATGGCTTTAAAGCGTTTGCAAATGTAAAAGCAATTAAAGATACCAGCTCAGAAAAATCGAACATAACACCTGAAGTATCTGGAATGATCAGCCAAACGTTTGCCGATGATATGTTCGGTGTATTGCTGTCTGTATCACATTCAGAACGGGAAAGTGGTCGTGAACGTGTTGGTACTTCACAAGGTTGGGTTAAAAACCGTGCTAACCCAGATGGTGTTGATAGCAGTGCTATTGATACTTCGGTCAATCCTACGGGAACTTACTGGGTGCCGTGGACACCAGAAATGGAACGTTTTGAAACGGAACGTACCCGTGATAACGCCCAATTAGTATTACAATTTGCACCTACAGATAATATAACCGCAACGTTTGACTATACTTTATCGCGTTTTGAAGAGATCAGTGAAACGAATAAAATGACATTTTGGTTCGATAACCCAGGTGGCACAGCAGATCAAAATGGTACTTTATTGGATATCACCAATGCTAATGATGAACTTAATTTTTGGGCATGGGAGCTTTACGAGAAAAAAGAGAACGACTCTTTTGGTTTAAATCTCGCATGGCAAGCGTCTGATTCACTTAAATTGAGCTTTGATGCCCATGATTCAACCTCTCATTCAAACCCAGATGGTAATACGGCTGAAACAATCGCGAACTTAAAAAATATTCCAGGTTCAGTTGATTTAATAGGTGCTAATTTCTCAACTGAAGTGCCACGTATCACAGTTGATGACTCATCACTACCGGGCGGCGCTTATAATACAGATAATATTGTATCTGATTTATACCAGCGTCGTGGCTATGAGATGGAAAATAATATCAAGCAATATCATGCCAGTGGTATGTGGGAAAACTTAAACAGCGGTGCAATTTCAGCGATTCATTTTGGTGCTATGTACACTGATTATCAAATTGATACTTATTTATCTGAGCAATTCTCATTCGTAGATGTTCCATTAGAAAGTTTAGGCATGACATTTGATGATGCGACAGGCTTTGCTGACAAGTTTTCAGGGTCAGATCAATTATTCCCATATATACCAAGGTTTAGTGCGCAAGACTTTGTTGGTATTGTGAAAAATGAAGGGCTATTTAGAGAACCAGATATTTCAACTAATGGCGTACAAGAGCAAACATTGGCATTTTACGTGTCATTAGATGTAAGTACCGAGTTTAATGATATTCCCATAGACATGAATGTTGGGGTACGTTATGAAAGCACGGATGTAACCGGTTACTCTGTGAAGCCAGCTATCGTTGCGCTAAATTACCGCCATGCTGAAGAGCTACGTCCTGTGTATGCCGCTGAGGCAACGCCACAAGAGCTGGAAGGTGAGTACACGCGAATCTTACCAAACCTTGATTTAAGTGCTGATTTAGATAACGGCTACAAAGCACGTTTTTCTTATAGCCGTACGCTTGCTCGTGCAGGCATTGATGCCATGTTCCCTTCAACAACAATCAATGCACGCCCAGAAGGCCCATTTAATGCGTCGCAAGGCAACCCAAATCTTTTACCCATTACTTCAGACAACTTTGATTTTTCGTTTGAGTGGTATGGTAATGATGGCAGTTATGCATCAGTCGGTTATTTCAAAAAGTTTGTAGAAAACTTCATTGGTGCAGGGGTTGTACAAGGCACACTTGATGACATTAACGGTGAGCCACTGCGCGATCCAAGTGTAAATCCGCGCCCAGGTTGTCCAGATAGCTCTGATACGCCAAACCCTGCATGTATGAGTCAAGCGTCTGACCCAGTTGTGACCTTTGATATTTCAACACCAGATAACTTACAAAATCGTGAAGTAGATGGCTGGGAATTAAACGGTCAATATATGATTGAGGATACCGGTTTTGGTGTTGTTGCTAATTATACCTTAGTTAACAGTGACGAAGAGTTTGAACCGTATAACTTTGATCAAACCATTGCTCTAGCGGGCTTGAGTGACTCTGGTAACCTTGTCGGTTTTTATGAGAATGACGACTTCCAAGTGCGTCTTGCTTATAACTGGCGTGACGAGTTCTTACTTTCGCTAGGCACAGAGCCTACGTTTACTGAAGCATACGGTCAGTTAGATTTTAACTTTAATTACACGATTAATGAATCGTACTCAGTTAATTTTGATGCGCTGAACTTGACTGACGAAACTGTTCGTCGTCATGGCCGCTTTAGCGAACAACTGATATCTGCTGAGCAATATGGCCCACGTTATAGCATAGGTTTCACTGCTAAGTGGTAACAGCTCGTTAATTATGAGCAAGGCAACTACTGGCCTTGCTCTTTTTGGATTTGCTCTATAGCAATAAAGAGGTTGCTATGAATAATCACTTACAATCAATTGTGGTTGTTGGCGGTGGAACAGCAGGCTGGTTGAGTGCAGGGATCATCGCCGCTTACTTACAAAAACACCATAGTCTTAATTATAAAATTACCTTAGTAGAATCATCAGATATCCCAACTGTGGGAGTAGGAGAAGGGACTTGGCCCACCATGCGACGTACATTACAAAATATGGGCGTTGATGAAGCCGATTTTATTAACCAATGTAATGTGTCGTTTAAACAAGGCGCTAAATTTGCTAACTGGCATAGCACAAAAGAAAACGACTTTTATTACCATCCACTGATGATGCCGCAAGGCTTTGTAGATAATAGTTTAGCTGCAGCTTGGCTAACCCAAAACACTGACTCAGCCGCACCTTACAATCACTTTGCAAACTTTGTTTGTCCTCAACACGCTTTGTGTGAGCACAATTTAGCACCGAAAGCCCTAACAACAGCGCAATACAGTGGTGTGGCAAATTACGCTTATCATTTAGATGCTGGCTTATTTGCTACATTTTTAAAAGAGCATTGCATCAACAACTTAAACGTAACACATGTGATAGCCAGTGTTTTATCGGTAAATAATAACGTCAATGGCGATATACACTCATTAAGTTTGGATAATAATACAACGCTTTACGGCGATTTATTTATAGATTGCTCAGGGTTTAAATCTTTATTGTTAGGTGAAAATTTAAAAGTTGGCTTTAAATCATGTAAAGACATTTTGTTTGCTGATAGTGCATTAGCAGTACACATGCCGTATGAAGATGACACTCAGGTAATTAGTTCACACACCATTTCTACAGCACAAACAGCTGGCTGGATATGGGATATTGGTCTGCAAACACGCCGTGGAGTAGGGCACGTTTACTCAAGTCGCCATATCAGCGAGGAAGAAGCCAAAGAGCAACTTTTTGTTTACTTAAATATCTCGCCTACTAAGCGCGCTGACTTTAATGTTAAAAAAATTAGTTTTGAACCAGGACACCGAGAAAAGTTTTGGCACAAAAACTGTGTAGCGATTGGTTTGTCGGCTGGCTTTCTAGAGCCATTAGAGGCATCGGCCTTATTGCTGGTGGAAATATCCGCTAACTTTATAGCAGAGCAATTACCGGCTAATCGCCAAGTTATGGATATAACCGCCGCGCGATTTAATCGTACTTTTAACTACCGTTGGCAGCGTATTATCGACTTTTTAAAGCTGCACTACATGTTAAGTGAGCGAACCGATAGCCTTTTTTGGCAGCAACATTGCGCTGAGAAAAGTATCCCGCAAAGCTTACAAGATAACTTAGCACTATGGCGAACACATATCCCTAACGACAACCACTTTGATTATTCTGTTGAGGTATTTCCGGCAGCAAGTTACCAATACGTATTGTATGGCATGGGGTTTAAAACGGCGACGACCCATTATGGTAATCATCCTAGTGCGATTAAAAAAGCGCAAAATCTAGCAACTAAAAATACCAAAGACACGGCTGAATTAGTGAATAGATTACCGGGTAACCGCACATTATTAAAACAAATAAAACAGTATGGTTTACAAAAGATTTAGCTAAAAAACCGCATTTAAATGAGTAACTTTACGATGACAAACGCAATATTATTAGATAAAAATACACACGCAAACTTATATATAAACAATGCGCGCGCTGATGAACTTGGTGACAATATTAATTACATTCCCATAGTTGCTGATGAGCTAAAGCAGTTGGTGTTAGATTACCCTGTGTACTTTATGAAAAACCCACAAACAGGCCAGTTTGAATTGTATGCTTTGACTGGATTTACAGCGGGAGAGAATTTATTTTTGCACCAAGGAAGCTGGCGAGCACAACACATACCACTGCATATAAAGCGTCAGCCGTTCAAGTTAGGTTTACGTGATACGCCAGAAACACAGTCATCGGATAACGACCTCGCTGTGCTTATTGATCAAGATCACCCACGTGTTAATACAAATACAGGAGAGCGCATTTTTGATCCACAGGGAGAGCCCACGGCCTACTTAAACGCTGTTTGTGAGCAGTTAATGATGCTGATGCACGGTAATAAGCGCACTAGTGCATTTATAACGACCTTGCTAGAGCATGAGTTGTTAGAAGCCGTACAACTGAGCCTTACTCAACATGGCGAAAAGCAAACTTATACTGGTTTATACGCCATTAACGAACAGGCATTGGCGCAGCTTGATATACAAGCACTTAAGTCATTACACGAAATGAGCTATCTCCAAGCCTGTTATATGATCATTGCTTCAACAGGGCATATACAGAAGTTATTAAACTGGAAGAGCGAACTTTAAAATTACAGATGTTATAGGCCGTTTTGATTGATCAGCAGTCATTCAGGGGACGTTAGCTTAGTCATAATAAGAGGATACTTTCCCCTTTTTCACATGTTTAAATAAACTACAGTAAGCTTAATATTTATAGCTGGTAATAACTTACACTATTTGTTATTAATATAAGTTCATAAAATAAGGACGTTTTCACGCTAAAATAGGGAAAGTGTCCTCTGATAAAGATGTTATATGCCCTGAACAAACTTGGAGTTTCACTTGAATAAATTCGATTATAGATTTGATTCTGCTCCGGACCCAAAAGGAAAAGTTGTTCGTTATTTCGTTTATACACTTCTAGTGTTTATTTCCACATTCCTGTTTGTGTCTTTAGTTCACTATGTGGGTGGTGTATTAAACGTAGATGTAAACCAGCCACTGAGAGAATTACCCACGAACGTCGTGTTTTTGGGGTTATTGGGAATGCTTGTTACATTAGTTCTCATTTATACTGTTCTATTGATGTTAGCTCGGGTAATTTTTAGAAATCTCGGGGTGTAATCGGGCATATAACAAAGCAAAATAAAAAGGGCGGACAAAAATCAGTTGGCTTTGTTCGTACCTCACAAATTATAGCCAACTAATTTTTGCCGTTTATTTACGGCGTTAACTTGCCTTGATAAATCGGAGTTTTTAGTGGAAAAAAATAAAGGAGAGCAAATGGAAATGCTACCTAAGAAGCAGGCGGAGCTTCGTCTTCAATTTATCCATAGGCCTATTAAAAAAAGATGGTACGCTAGAAAATATCCATTTTTGATTCAAAATGAACCATTTGAATATGGTCTAAAAATAAAAAACATTGGTTCCGAACCATTTTCAGGAGCAACAATATCTAAATTTGAAATCAGCTCGAGTAGTGGGTTTGATGGTTTCACTCAACAAGCTCATTCTAAACCCAAAATTAAAGCGTTAAATCCTGGTGAAGAATTTGAATTGTATTTTGATCGATATACATTCTGGCATGAAGGGTCAATCGGTACCCGTTGTTTTTTGGTTCCTGATAAAGATGGTGAGGTAATCAAAACTTATCAACACCATAGAGACCATGATATAGATGAGCCTTATAAAAAAGAAAACGAGTGGTGGCATGATTACTACTGTCAAAGTCAGCAGCAACTGCTTCAAACGCGAACCAATAATTTAATCCTTTTATTAACTACCATTACGGTAATTGAGGCTATTTTTGGTTTGAAAGATTCATTAAAATTTATCATCAGTTTATTAGCTACGGGTCTGAGTCACGCTGTAACATTTCTTCAGTGGCTGGCAAGTTAACAAGACGGTTCAACAAGGACAAAAAACAGTTGGTTTTTGCTCCTGCGTCGCTTATTTTAGCCAACATATTAATTGCCTCTTAGCGAGGCGTTGAGACTGTAGAATTACTCTTTTTTAAGAAAAACAGCCAGTTTTATGGGCTCCAAATACATTACCTAATGCTCTAAAAGCGTTTAGAGTTAATTACAGGAGCTCGTCTTTTAATTGAATTTGGCTATTGGAGTTATTCTACAGCCTCATTAGCTGTAAATCATTCCACGGAGGTTGAATGTCTATTTTTGAACTATTTTCCAAACGACAAAAGAAACTGAGAGGTGATGTACCTGATGTTTATCAAAGTACAATAAACGAGACACCCATTATAAAGTTTGTATTTCGCCAATTTTTCACTAATGTTTAATTAGTATGAAAAACAAACAGGGTGAAATATGGCTACTGCAAGAAAACGGCAAGTAAGTTTGGCAGATACAAAGTATTATCACTGTATTTCACGTTGCGTTCGGCGTGCATTTTTATGTGGTGAAGATCATTTTACTGGCCA
>NZ_JBMMUC010000027.1:0-28950 GCF_049257175.1 Pseudoalteromonas mucoides | reverse complement strand
CCACACAGATGATTGCTTTATATTGTTAAAGAACGTTGCGATTAAAGCGCTTTGCTTTATCTCGCTAGGGCTGCGCATGTTACGCCTTCCTATTTTTTTGTCAACACTTAATTTTAAACTTTTTAAAAAATCTAAACTCAAGTTTTACTCGACTTACTAAGTGACTTGCTTGCCTCGCTAAGCGTTGCCTGCTCTGCCGTCTCAGTGGGGTCGCATTATAGGGAGTTCCGAAAACAGATCAACCCTTTTTTTAAAACTTTTAACTGTTCGCTCAAAAAGCACTCAAAAACCCATGAAATAGTCACTTAACAGGAGTTTTAGCGTCATTTTTTACGGTAAATTTAATAATTTCACATAAATAACATTGATATGTTCATTTATCGCGTTAAGATAGCAAGTTCACAATGTTAAATTAATGTTTATTTCCTGTTTATTGGTAGATCAAAATGAAATTACCCGATCAAAAATCTCTTATCTCTTTAGTTATTCTGGCTGTTATTGGTTTTGTTATAGTCAATTTCGCACTTTCAAGCTTAGCACTAAGCCCTGGCTTACTATTTGCTGTAGGTGTTTTAGTTGGTGGCCTTGTAGTTGGTGCACTATCATCTGGCGTTGTGGAAGAAGCCGAAGTAAAAACAAAAACGCTTTATGTTGGCAATCTTCCATATCGTGCAAATGAAAGTGTTGTTCGCGCTTTATTTGAAGAACAAGGTAAAGTTTTCAACGTACGCCTATTAAAGGATAAAAATACTGGCAAGCGTCGTGGCTTTGGTTTTGTTGAAATGGCAGAGTCTGATGCTGACAATGCTATTTCGCAATTAAATGATAGCGAGTTCCAACAACGTACATTGAAAGTTCGTGAAGCGAAACAAAAACAAGATGATGATTCAACTTCTATGCGTTCAGAGACGAATCAATCAGCTTAACACGCTCCACTGTTAACTTATTAGTTAATACAGAAGCCGTTGCATAGTAATTCAGCGGCTTTTTTTGTATAGCTTCATTATTGGAGACTAGATACTCTGAACCATTTTTTTCAGCTAATACCGCCGCAACTCTTTTGGCTATTGCAGCACCAGAATCCAGCAGCTTAATGGTTCCATTATAATAATTATCTATTTGCTTAGCTAAGATTGGAAAATGTGTACACCCTAATACCAACACGTCAGTACTTGGCTTAATCGCGATCTTTTTCATTTCCTGGGCAAACTTAGCTTGATTGAACTCACCTGTAAAATAGAATTGTTCTGCGATAGCCACCAGCTCGACACTGCTATATAAATCTACCGTTAAACCTTCACCATAAAGTGCTATGAGTTGTTGAGTATAACGATTGCTAATTGTGGCAGGCGTTGCTAATAAACCGATACGCTGAGTTTGCGTTAATAAAGTAGCGGGCTTTATTGCTGGAACAACGCCCACAACGGGTATATTAGTTAACTCTCTTATTTTTGCTAATGCTAATGTCGATGCTGTATTACAAGCAATTACTAGAACATCAACTTTTAAATGGTGAGCTGTAATGTGATGAAGTAAAGAAGTTAAGCGCGCAACAATTGTTTCTTGGCTTAACTTACCGTAAGGCAGATAAGCATTATCCATAAAATAACTTAGTTGGGCTTGAGGTAATAAGGCTTTAATATGCTCAAGTACTGTTGTGCCGCCTATACCTGAATCGAATACCATAATGTGTGATGACAAACCGCCTACTCCAAGCTTCATTTAAGCTGAGCAGTTTGCCACGCACATAGTATAAAATAAAGCTTATGCTTCTGAGACTGCCTCACGCAGTTTATTCATTTGCTCAAACATCGATTTAGTATAATCAACCAGCTTACCGACTTCTTCTTGATCTTGGTTTAGCCATTGTAAAATACCCGACAACTGATTTTGCAGACCAAGTTCATTTGCCTTATTAAATGTCTCTCTCAAGTCATCATTAAACGGCGCCACTTTATTTGCTACTTCTTTTTCTGGAGCTGGTTTGTTTTCTTCATAACCTTTAATTGATGCAAATGTTTTAGTTTGCTTTAGATCCATCGAAAAAGCGACCAGCTGCTCGCTGCCTAAACTAAGTTCTTGCGCTTGCTCAAAGGCTTCATCTAAATCACCACCAAAGAAAGTCTTGCTGACACTCTGTAAGTCTTCCATTAAGGCATTGATTGCCTCTTGTTCATCTTCATTTAAATCGCCATTTACTGACATACTAAATGAAAGCTCACGAGATTGAGATGACTCACTAGCAAAACCTTCGCTATCACCAGAGCGCTGATAGCTACTTGCTGATTGCTGAGTAAAGGCATCGGCAAAGCTAATACTTACTTCATCACCTTCGGCAGTTGTAAAATTATACTGCGCATTATTGCTTAAACTTAAATATTGGGCCTGACTAACACTGACAGAATCCGGTTGAGGGTTAAATAGGTCGTCTTCAAATTCATCAAGACCATTAAAAATGCCCTCTTTTGATTTTTCGATACCTTGTTCAATATCGTCATTTAAAACACCAGTATCTTTGAGTTCTGCATACGCATCATCAATACCTATTTGAACTCCTTTGCGAGCATCACTAAGCATACCTTTGAGCTTGTCATCATCAGCGCCATCAGCTTGCGCTTTTTTTACAGCACCTGTGACAAAGTCTAAAACATTCTTTACGATTTCTTCAAAATCAAACAAAGGCTTGTCTTTTTTCTCTTGCTCAACAGGTAAGCCGAGCGCTTCTGCCATTTTGTCGCCCAATACTTTTGCCGCTAGCTCTTTACCACGTTGCTGGTAACTGTCTTGTGGGGACTGTATTGTAGGCTGAGTAAATGCGGCCTTACTGCTGTTTTGATTGACGTTATTGTTTGGGACATAGCCAAAATTGCCAATTTTCATAATCCGACTCCTATATTTGCATTCTTTATTATCGGCAAGTTTACAAAAACCTAAAGTAAAACGGACAAAAAATCAGCACTTACTTTTACTCAAAACTAGACAAATACTTCCGGCCCCCTACAATAGCGCCGATAAATAGCTTAAAGATAGAAGGTAGTGGGAATAATGGCAGTTATTAAGATCGATACATCAACGTACGATGCACAACTAAGTGAAAAAGAGCAGCGTATTATTGCGCAATTCCAACGTTTTGGGGTTGAGCAATTAGAAGTATTTGGCTCAGAGCCTATTCACTACCGCCAACGGGCTGAATTTAGAGTATGGCATGATGGGGATGATTTGTTCCATATTATGTTTGATCAAGCCACAAAAGAAAAAATACGTGTTGATACCTTTGACCCTGCAGCACCTTTAATTGGTGAAGTCATGGCTGCCATGATCGAAAATTTGAAAGGCTGTGAAATACTACGCCGTAAGTTATTTCAAATTGATTACCTATCTACTTTAAGCGGTGAAATTTTAGTTAGCCTACTTTATCACAAACCACTTGATGAGCAGTGGATGACAGAGATAAAAGCATTAAAGGCTAAACTAAGTAGCACATACAAAATTGATTTTATTGGCCGAGCTCGAAAGCAAAAAGAAGTGCTAGGTGAAGACTTTGTTACTGAGCGCTTAACTGTAAATGGCCAGGAGTTAATATTCCAACAAGTTGAAAATAGCTTTACGCAACCAAATGCCAAGGTGAACATTAAAATGCTTGAGTGGGCACAACAGTTATGCGCTCCACTTAAAAACGACTTGCTGGAGCTTTATTGTGGTAATGGTAACTTCTCTATAGCACTAGCCGGTTCATTTAATCGAGTGCTTGCAACCGAAATATCTAAGTCTTCGGTGCATTCAGCACAGTACAACATTGCTAAAAATAACGTCACAAATTTAGATATTATTCGTATGTCGAGCGAAGAATTTACGCAAGCAATGAATGGCGAACGTACTTTTTCGCGTTTGCAAGGAATTGATTTAAAGAGCTACGACTGCCAAACTATTTTAGTTGATCCGCCACGTGCAGGTATGGATACACTTACCTGTGATTTAGTCGCTAACTATGAAAATATTATTTATATCTCATGTAACCCAGACACTTTGGAACGAGACTTAGATCATTTATGCCAAACCCATGAAGTTAAGCGTTTTGCTATTTTTGACCAGTTCCCTTATACCCACCACATCGAGTCGGGTGTTTTCTTACAAAAGAAATAGACTGCTCAGCATGAAGCCAGCGCTTTTAAAAGTGCTGGCATTTGCTCCTCACTAAACACTTTAATTCCATTTTGTTCTAATAATGCAGCCGTTAACCCCATTCCC
Source organism: Pseudoalteromonas mucoides (assembly GCF_049257175.1). Lineage (NCBI taxonomy): Bacteria > Pseudomonadati > Pseudomonadota > Gammaproteobacteria > Alteromonadales > Pseudoalteromonadaceae > Pseudoalteromonas > Pseudoalteromonas mucoides. Next base: position 24,702 of record NZ_JBMMUC010000027.1, on the reverse strand, counting down.
GCGACTTTAATACCACGGTGCGAGCCATCATAAATTGTATTACGACCACATGATGGGCTTGATTCTTTGAGCAGTGCAAAGCGGATATTATGAGACAGACATAATTGTAAAGCCCTCTTCGCGCCTAACTTAAATGCGACTGTCACATCTTCATCGTCATTTGTAATCACTTTATCGAGCCTGATTTCAGCCGGCGCTCTAGGTGTCGATAATCCACCAGCAACCTCAGGGCACAGCGGTATAATGAAACCTTGTGATTGCCATGTAGTAATTTGTGGGTGAACTAGCTTTTGCCCAGTACCATCGTAACGAACTGGCGTACCGAGTAGACAACTTGAAACGAGTATTTTTTGCATAATTTCCTAGTAACAAAAAAGCTCCGCGTACGGAGCTTTTATAAGACCAACCTGCTTTATTATTTAGCAGCTAAGTAGTTAATCAATTTACTAATATCTTCAGGCGCTGTTATACCAGTTTCACGCCCTAAGTTAAGCTTGTATTTACCATTTACGATAAATGTCGGTACACCTCTAAGAGCGCCCTTCTCTTTATAATAACCTTGATCGCGCTTCATTTTAGAGGCCATTGTACGCACTGAAAAGCTTTTATAAATTTTATCAAATTTATCACCATCAACACCTTGTGCTACAAAAACGTCTTTAACATCAGCTAGTTCATTGAACTTAGCGCGCTTAGTATGAATGTGGTTAAACATTGCTGCAATCAATGCATCTTTTTGTGGTAATACTTCAGCAGTAGCAAGCGCCTGCGAAATCATTTGTTGATTTTCAGTGTCACGCACACCTACAAAATCTACATGGCTTTTTTTAAACTCAACAGTTTTGTCTAGCTTAGGCTTAACATCAGCAAGTAAAGCTTCATAGTTGTTACATGCCGGGCAGTAAAATGAAAAGAACTCTTTTACTTCAGGCTTTTTACTAGCACGCTCAGACACGACATCATAATGCACACCTTCTTCATATTCTGTTGGTGCGGCAGTTGCGGCCAAAGGTAATAAAAGTGCCAGTAATCCAGCTTTAACTAATTTGATCATTATTTATAAACTCCAAAAATTATTGCTTTAATAGCTTATTGTTGTAATAAAAAGGCAACTAACTCATCAAGCTGCTGCTGGCTCTTGATAGTATTAATATTGATTTTATACTTATCATTAACGATAAATGTTGGCACGCCTGTCAAAGCACCCGCTTTAGAAAACTTATTTTGTTTATCTTGCATTGCACGCTCAGCTGAGATTACTGGCATGCTAGCAATTTCTTGATCAAATTTAGCTTTATTAATGCCATTTAGCTCTAGTAGCTGCTTTACATCTTTAATGTTATCAAGCGGCGCACGTTGCACATGAATACTATTAAATATTTGATCAGCAACTTGCTCACCTTTACCATTTAGCTTTGCAATAATGTAAGCATAGCTTAAGTTACTTTGCACTTGTGGAGATAAACCACCTAAAAAGTTTACGTGATTTTTAATAAACTCTGTACCAGCAGGTAAGCTTTTTTCCATCGCCTTTGCCACCGGTTCAAATTTAAAACAGTGTGGGCAATAAAATGAAAAGAACTCTGTTACTTGAGGCGTTTTACTTTTTTCAATATCTAATACCGTATATTGGTCGCCCGCTTTAAAGTCAGCGGCCATAGCGGCAAATGGCAAGCATAATAGTAGTAAACTCAGTTTTAATTTTTTAAGCATTGGACTCTCTATTCATTTTTCTTGAAAATAATTTATGGTAGTAACTTTAGCGGTGGTTCTTGCAGTGCCGAGTACTGCTCTTTTAAAGCTAAAATTTGTTGCTCCCAGTATTTGTCATCCGCAAACCAGGAAAAGTTCCTTGGAAAAGCAGGATCATCCCAGCGTTTAGCTAACCATCCCATATAATGAACCATACGCATAGCGCGTAATGGTTCAATCAATTTAAGTTGAGCGTGGTCAAAATCACAAAACTCTTCATACGCTGTGACTAAGGTGTCTAACTGTAACAGTTGATTGTTTCGATCGCCACTGAGCATCATCCATAAGTCTTGTATCGCCGGCCCTTGTCGACTATCGTCTAAATCAACAAACATCAGCGCATCTCCCGACCACAGAATATTACCAGCATGGCAATCACCGTGTAGACGAATCGTTTCAACGTTTTTGTACTGAGCTTTTGTCTCAGTGACCACCATATCTAAAATGGTATAAAACGCAGTCCCAAGGCTTGCGGGAACGAGATTACTATTTTTTAGCTGAATTTTAGCTGTATCTAAATATTCATCACAACCGATTAATGGCCGCTCTTTAAACTCACTCGCTTTCGCAACTTGATGCATACGGCCAATCAAACGCCCTAAAACATCAAGTTGATCAAGGTTATCAACTTCAAAAATCCGTCCACCAACACTTGGGAACAAGGTAAATAAAGACCCGTTGTGTTCAAATAAACTTTCACCATTATGAATAATAGGTGCAACAACCGGCACTTCAGCGGCTGCGAGCTCAAACGCAAAACTATGCTCTTCTAATATTTGCGCTTTGCTCCAACGTTCAGGGCGATAAAACTTAACCACATAGCGATTTCCGTCTTCAGCTTTAAACTGATAAACCCGATTCTCGTAACTATTTAATGCTAACAACCCCGATTCAGCATAAATTCCAATGCTTTCTACGGCATCTAAAATACTGTCTGGTGTTAAACCTTCAAAGCTAAATTTACTCATAATTCTCATCAATATAAAAAAAGCGGGAAAAACCCGCTTTTTAGTTTGTTATAGTCTACTTAACTATCGCGCTTTAAAGAAGTTACTCGGCTGCGAAATTTGCGAGCTTGGGTCATTTACTGGCGATAAAACAAAGTTAAACTCAGTCATTGGTTTTTTCAAATCATACGGATCCACCACTAATGACAACGGCACATTATGTGACTCACCCGCTTGCACCGTAAATGTTTGCTTTCCAATGTATTTAAAGTTTTCTAATCCCTCGACCTTGATATTAAAGCTTTGCTCATATTGCGCTTTGTTGATCACCTTAAGCGTGTAAGTATTCTCAACTAAGCCGTTAAAGTCGACCCGATAAAGTTGGTTTCTATCGCGAATAATATCTAAGTCCATCGGCTTTCGCATCACGATATTGCCCACTAATGCACCACTTAGCACAACGAGAATAACTAAGTATCCAATAATTTTGGGGCGCAATGGATTGGTCTTATTCTCTGGCGTTTCTAGATTACGTTCTGTGGTATAAGAAATGAGTCCTCGTGGATAGTTCATTTTATCCATAACGCCATCACACGCATCAATACATGCACCGCAGTTAATACACTCAGCCTGTAGGCCATTACGAATGTCTATGCCTGTAGGGCACACTTGTACGCACAAGTTACAGTCAATGCAATCGCCTAAGTTAAGCTCTTTGGGGTCTTGTTTACGAGAACGAGGGCCGCGATTTTCGCCGCGTTGCTCATCATAGCTTACGGTAAAGGTGTCTTTGTCAAACATTGCTGATTGAAAACGAGAGTATGGACAAATATGTAAACACATGATTTCCCGCATCCAGCCAGCATTCCCATAAGTGCAGGCCGCAAAAAACAGTATGCTAACCAGTGCATAACCACCCACATTGAAAGTGATGAAGTCAGGCAGAAGCTCACGAATAGGCGTAAAATAGCCTACAAATGAAATAGCGGTATAAAGGGAAAATGCAATCCAACTTGTGTGTTTAGCAGCTTTTCGCCAAAACTTATCAAAATCCATCGGCCTTTGATCTAGCTTTTTGCGCTGGTTAGCTGTGCCTTCAAACTTTTCTTCAAACCAAATGAATATAAAGGTCCAGACAGTTTGCGGGCATGTATAACCACACCATACGCGCCCGTAAAACGTAGTCACCAAAAATAAGGCAAATGCTGCCAGCATTAGAATAAATGCTAAAATAGTGAAGTCTTGGGGCCACAAAGTAAGGCCAAAAATATTATACTTTTGCCCTATTAAATCAAATAATACAGCTTGTTGGCCGTTAAAGTTTATCCACGGTAGCAACATAAATGCGAGCATACCGATAAACCCAATACGTTGCCTTAGCAATTGGTGTAAGCCTTTAACTGCACGTACATAAATACGATTTCGCGGATTAAATCTATCCTCAGGAGCATTAAGATCGGGCTTTTCGATCTTCACCTCTGTCGGAATATTTTTTACCTTAATTTGCTTTTCCATCGAAGTCCCTCAACGCCTTTGGAGAATAATAGTCAAACAATCATTGCAAGCCATAACAGCCAAGATATTCAACTTAACTGTTAAGGTAGTGCAAAACTAAACGTACGCAAGTAACGTTCAGAGATTTCTGAAAAATCTAATTGTTCTTTAGCATTATACCAAGTCTGTTCAAAAAAGCTGAGTTTCATTGCTAATAATTTATTCAGCTTAGTCACTTGCTTTATAAAGGTGCATTTTATTACACTGTTGCTCAACTCTTACCCGTTCAGATCAAAGTTAACTAAACTATGAAAAAATTTCTTTTTCTTGTCATTGTCGTACTCGCGCTATTTACCATTGACCACCCAATGATAAAAGAACCTAGAGAAAAACTACTCGGCGAAGGTGTCGGTATATTAAGTAATGCAAGCAATATTAATCGCGGCCCAGCTGCAAGCATGGCTAAAAATAGAATTAAATCAGCACTGTCATTATCTGAGTCTGAGCTTGAATACTTAGAAGAAACCATGCAAACAGATGAGCAATTACAACTGTTTCATACGCGATACTGTCGCAGTAAAGATCTTAACCTTTATTTTTATGAAGACCGTTTAAATACGGTATGTAAAATTTCAGCTGAATCACTCGCAGAACGCAGAGGTAAATAGTGGACTTTTCAGCACTTACCAAAAAAAGCAGTGAGTCATTTAATCAGCATAAGAATCTATTAAAAAAGTTGGCAAAAGGGCAAACGGTAAAATGCGAGCAGTGTCAGGGGGTTTTGACATTAGATTTAAAAACCCCTAAGCCTGGTCAAGGGGTTGCTAGGTGCGCTAAAGGCTGCACTGAAATAGTATTAGAGCTAGGTTAACCTAGCTCCAATTTTCATCTTCTTCACTATATAAACCACTTTGCACAGCGATTATTTCTATTAACTCTGCAAAACCTAATGCAAAATCGCCCATCAATTCATACTGGCTTTGCGCTAACTGTACTTCAGACAGGTTATTCTGCTTAGCAATCGCGGCAATTACATCAGCTTCTAGCGCAAAAAAACCTAAGCTAGCATACGCTGTTTGCAAAGCCTCTAATAACGCAGTATCTAAGTCAGTTACTTGGCTCAGTTTATTATAATAAGCTTGTGCACCTTGAATGAAGCCCTGACACCACATTTGGCAATCATCTAAATCAAGGTAACTGTCATTATCATCGTGATGCTTTAGCGATACTGGCAGCTTGAATCCGGTTTCATAAACTTGTTCACTGATTTGATGATATAGCCCCATAAATGCAAACAGCACTTGTTCATCAAGTTGACCTTGTGTGTCTGGGATTATCACTTCAAGCCATTGATGAACATCTAATGGCTCGGGTGAACAGATCACAGCAAACAAGTAACCTTGGCTTTGTGGCAGGGTCATTGCTTGGCCATGGCTGGCCAAGAATGTACTTAATTGTTGTGCGTGCTCTGGTGTAAATGCGGGTATTTGCATGAAAAACTCAATATGACATTAAAAATTTAGCGGATAGCGTCCATCTCTATCGGCGCGGCCTAAAAACTTAGCTGCATCATGCACTTCTTTTGGCAATGTTGCATCCGGTTTAATGAATCCTGCAACTTTAAAGTCTAAATTCGCTTTTAATACGGCATCGGCCTCTAACCCCAGACGATTATCAGGATCAACTAATACTGCAACATCACCTGATTTACAGCTCAATCGACCGCTTAGTGGGCCAATACTAAACCAACCGGATAGACCTTGAACGTCAATATTAGGGCTGGCGATTTCACCGTTTAGCGCATCACAATAAGGAACGCCCGATTTATACTCATCTAGGTCAACAATTACTCGACCTTTCGCTTTGACTGGTAAAGGTAGCTGCAAGCGATCCATTGCTCGTTCAACACTCAACCTAAGTGTTGCGTCGGTAAGTGAAACCGATTGATCGAATAAGCCATAGTTAAAATCACCACGACCAGAAATATCTGCCGTATCACGAACATTACCAAATTTGAGGTTTCCAGTTAGTTGCCCAGTAAAAAGGGCCCACCCAGAAATATCCCAACTGAGGTTATTAATTTGCTCACCTTGATAACGAAGCTGCATTATACGACCTTGCCATACACTACCAGAGGCTTGACCTAGCTTTAAATCTTTCGGTAAATAACCACTTGCTAAGTTGATAGCAACTGCAGCAGGTGTTTTTATTACTGCAAATACAATAAAGCTAATAATAAATAGAATTATAAGGAACGCTGTTTTTTTCATTATTACTTCTCTAATACCAGTCGGCTTACGCGTACATAACCTTGCTTATCATCACGGCTAAGGTCTAAATTCTCAATCTGTACACCTTCTTTGTAAACAATTTCATCAAGCCACTGTACTAACTTATTAAACTGCACTGAGTCTATTGTTAAACGTAATGAGTTATCGTTAGGCTGCATTTTGCTAATTGTGATACCAAAGCGACCACGTGTAGCATTCACTATTTGGCTTAAGTTTTTATTGCTTACAACAGAGCGGCTGCCCGCTGCTTTTAATCGAACAATGCTGTTATCAACCCAAGTCAAAAGCTCCTGTTGCTTTACTTGGTCTTGCTGCGCTTTGGCAATGGCATTATTAAGTGGTCTAAAGATGCCCATAACCAAAACAAAAATAACAAAGATACCACCAGCAATCATTACTAATTGCTGCTCTTGCTCTTTCAGTGAGCGCCAATATTTAACTAGTTGCTGCTTCATGCTGCACCTCCTAGCTTTAATTCACCAACCACAAAATCACCATCGTTGTTTAACGAACCTTGGTCAACCGTTAAACCACGCTGTTCAAGAATAGACTTCACTTTACCAAAGGTTTGAAAATCTTTACCGCGAGCACGAATTCTTAATTCATTACGGCGTTGGTCATAGCGTAGTGTTTCAGGAGTGAAGTCTTGCACCTGGCTAAACACAGTAACCAACTCACTCGTTAAGTCTAAAAAGCCTGCACTACTGCCGCCATCTAATTTAGCTAGCTCGCCGTTGATTTGGCTTTTAATTAGATGAGGTCGTACTGTTTTGCCCGGAAATGCTTTTTTATAGCGCTCTACCACTTGTGATTTTGCCACTTCAAGGTCACTAGTAAGCTGATGCAACTCAAATCCTTTAATTAATACAGAACTCACTAACGCAATGCTGGCAGCAATAGCGGCCCCTTTCCAGTAACCCCACCACAGTGCGGTTTTTTTCTTTAACTGATACTCGCCTTGACGTAGGTTAAACTTAGTATCGGGTAATTGCTTAGCAAATAATGCAAGCGGTAAGTCGTAAGCAGACGTTTGCGCATTAAGATTCACCGTATCTGGGAAATTACTTGCAGGGCTGTAATGTGCAATATCTGGATTACCCAGTGCTGATAAATACTCTGCCAACCATGATTGCTCAACCGCACTAATGTGCCATTGCCCAAACTTACAGAGCCATTGCCCTTTTAATTCAATTACACTGATGCCTTGCTCAGCTGTTGGCAGCAATAATGCATCAGGTAACAAAGTGAACACTTCGATATCATGCTCAGCAAACACCTCAAGCCAACTTTCAAACCATTCGCGATCTGTCATTGCGACATTAATTGCGTGTTTTTCGCCAACCATTGTTGGTTCTGCAATAGCGATAAATAAATCATCAATATCACATGCAATATCTTCTTCAAGCATGTAAGGCAGTGCTTGCTCTAGTTTTCGATTCCATTTAGTAGGAAGCTCAACTGTTTTTAATTGCACCTGATCACTTGGCAACAAAACCACGACTTCACGGCTTTGTGCTTTGTCGGTTAACTCTGTTAATTGCTCAGCATTAGGCAGTTCGCCACTGGCAATTATTTCTTGTTCTAATGGCGAGTAAACCAACCAATGAATACAATCTTGTTGGGTTTGACCCGTGCGGATCAAGAGTGTTTCTGTCACTGTACGCCTCCAAATTTTCGCGCCAGTATAGTTACTTCGCCATTTTTGGCTTGCAGTAAAGTGGTCATCGAAAAACGCAGTTCTACAAATTCAGCCTGCGCCTGTAGTTTAAAATATTCGCTATTAATAGTGAACAGATCTTCAACGGACTTCACATTTTGTGCGCCTTGTTGATTTATCTGTTCAAAAAATTCTTCAATATCACCAAAGCCTTCTTCAGGGCGAGCTGATAGCACACTTTGCGCGCCAGACTCTTCTAAGCCATCAATCAGCGCACTTAATAATAACGCATGCTCAGGGTCTAATGTGTTTACATTAATCGCAAGTAATTCACTGCCGGGTATAACACATACAAAGGGTAATATTTTTTCCATGACAAGTGGATTAAACCCTCTAATTAAACGCAGCTCTGAGGTTGATGCAAAATAATTATTGGCAGTTAAATACGGAAAATCACGGGATGAATATTCATCTTCTTCAGCCCCAGAACGATAAGTAATATTGTCTTGATCCAGCCAATCATAAACACTATCTGCCATGGTTTCTTCGGATTCATCCGAAGGGAGATCTTCAATATTTTCAAGTAATGCTAATAAGGCTTTATGCGCAGGGTTGGTTTTTGTTTTACCATCTGTGGGCGCTTTCGCTCTTAGTGCATTTAAGTTTAAACACGCCTGTAAATCAGTAATATTGCCTTGCAAAGTACCATTATCTACAGGGTATGGAATATCACCCTGTTGCGCCCAAATTTGTTGCAGCGTGGTTTTATCAGGGTCATCTTTCTTACTTTGCAGTAACGCTTTTATGGCTAGCTCTTCAGCGGCGTAGGCGTACCACTTAGCTTGTTGATGGCCTTGAATATTAGTACTGCGCTGTACTTGCACCATCAAGTTTGCGCTCATTTCTACTGCTAAAATAGATGCCAGCGCAACAATGAATAAAACAATGACTAAGGCAGCTCCGCGCGAGGACTTTATGTTCATGAGTCATCACCTAGGTTTTGACCGTTGCCTGATGCTTGCGTAGTGGGAGTAGTAACCTTCCCATCACCTGGAACTAAAAATATCCGCTTAATAGGCTCTTCTTCGATTTGCTGAATTGTCACCGCAACTGCTTTAGGCAATGCTTTTATTTGCCACTGCTCTTGCCATTCATTTTTGTCATCTAAAAATTCAAACTTAAGGTCTTCAATACCGTCTAAAATAACTTGCGCACGCGGCTCTGTATTATCGAGCTGATCAACATAAACACGATACACACGTTCAAGTTTATCGTCGATAACTCGATAACCCACAGCTTGTAACTCGGAACGAGGAAGTAAGTTAATTGGGTTTATCCAGCCATCACGAACAAAGCCAATACCATCATATTGACTATCAAGGGTGTAACGCCCAGCTAAAATATAGCCTTCTTGAATATCGCCAGACTGATTGCGTACTTCACGTTTGGTCATCTGACTAAAGTCTTGATCCATTAATCTAAAGGTAGTCTGCAAACCATTAAGTTCAGCAATCTTTTCGTCAGACGCTTCTTTGGCTTTAGTTGTGGAGTCTAAAATTTGGTGGGTGGCTAATACCACAAACGCTAAAATGCCTAGCGCAACCATCACTTCCAACAATGTAAAACCACGCTGCTTCACTATTTACCGCCTTTATTTAGATAACTCGATAACTCATACACTGAGTGCTCTAACTTTTCATCGGTAAATACATTAATGGTCACTTTCACAAAACTTTTATCGGCTGTGGCAATAACATCTTGACGCCAATACCAGTCAATACCAGCCATATTTTCAGTGCCTTTTTGGCCATTTTTTCCTTGCCACTCTTTCCCCTTTGCGCGCTGTTCAACCATGATGTTTTCAGCAACCCAAGAGGCATAAGTCTGTTCTTCAAGACTTGATAAATGATTAATATGCTCGCCTGTTGCTTGCATAGCGGCAATTCCTGCGAGCGCACAGATACTCAGTGCAACCATGACTTCAAGTAAGGTAAACCCTTTAACGCTTTGCATTACTCAGGCTCTCTACGCAGGTTTACGGGAGCTAAAAACTCACCTTCAATGAAATAAACAGGCTCTCTTTGCTCTTCTAGCTCAAGCGTCAACTGAAACGCGCTGATTTCTCCTGACGATAAAATAAGTACTTGTGGTATTTTAAGCTTTTTTAGTTCTAGTAGGCTTTCATCATCGCCTGAACTCATAAGCTCGCGCCAATTAGATTGTTCTAATAGGTTTTCTTGCGCCCAAGCTAAATCTTCTAAGTTCAGGGTTAGTTTAAAATCTTCAGTGATGGTCTGCGGTGCAAACAATTTCTCGCGGTCGAAGGTAATCCATTTTTCACCGTCAAACACTAAAAATTCAAAGATATCTTCGTCGACATGAAAACCTAATTCAACCTGGTTCAGTATGGCAAATTCAGATGCCATGTTAATGGTGGTATGCAGTCTCAATGCTTGTTTTTCTAAGGCGTCTTCAGCCCCGCCATCAAGACTGTATACCACCATTTTGGTGGCAAAAGCGATGACCACCAATACCACTAAAATCTCTATTAAGCTAAACCCTTTTATAACAGAGCGTGGCTTAGCATGGCGCAAAGGTGCCCGATTTATTATCATAATAAACCGCGCTGTTTTTTAGTTTGCGCCTTGCTTGGATACTTCATTATTGCTTTTCTTCATCCCAGTTACCGATGTCATCATCAGTACCAGCTTCGCCATCTGGGCCCATTGAAAAAATATCAATTTTACCAATTTCTCCAGGGCTAATTAACTGATACGGATTACCCCATGGATCTTCTGGTAATTTAGAAATAAATCCACCTTCGGGGAAGCGACGTGGAACAGGCTCAATGCTAGTTTGATTAACTAAACCTTCAAGACCTTGCTCTGTGCTTAAGTAAGCTTTATTTTTTAGTTTATAAAGGCTCATCGCATCTTCAAGCTGTTGAATATCTAAATGCGCTTTATCGATAGCTGCCTCTTCTTGTTGCCCCATAATATTTGGTGCCACGATTGACATGATCATGCCAATAATAACCAGTACCACCATAACTTCGAGTAATGAGAAACCTGATTGTTTATTCACGTATGTACCTCTGTTTTCTTATTAATTAATCACTGTAACAACACATATTGCTGCTACAAATTCTTGAAACTGTTAAAGCCCGATTGCTTTATTCATTGCCATAATAGGTTGTAAAATTGCCATTACGATAAACAGGACTATCACCGCCATAGACGCTATCATCGCAGGCTCTAATAGTTTTAGCGAGACATTTACCATGGTCTCGAATTCACGATCCTGATTGTTTGCAGCACGCTCTAGCATTTGCTCAAGTTCACCAGATTTCTCGCCACTGGCAATCATATGCAGCATCATAGGCGGAAACAATTTCGTTTCTTGTAAGGAAGCACGTAAGCTTGCTCCTTCACTCACTCGTGTTGCAGCATCACCCACTGATTTTTTTATTTTTTCGTTCACCAACACCCCACCTGAGATGCGCATGCCCTCAAGTAAAGGTACCGAGCTTGAAGATAAAATACTCAAAGTACGAGCAAAACGCGCCGTGTTTATGCTGCGCGCCACTTTACCTATGCCAGGCATTATTAAAATTTTAGAGTCGTACCAAAAGCGAATTTTAGGCTGCTTTAATGCGTGTTTTATAGAGATTGCGAGTATGGTGATCACCACTAATGAGATCAACCAATAGTTCTGCACAAAGTTACTGGCAGCCATTACCCACTCGGTAGTCCAAGGTAATACCTGTTTTGATTTTTCAAATGTTTTAAGAATTTTAGGTACCACAGTACCTAATAAAACAGAAACGATACCAATGGCAAAAATCACTAGGATTACAGGGTACACCATGGCTTGCGTAATTTGACTACGCATGTGTTGACGTTGCTCTGTGTAATCAGCTAAACGGTTCAGTACTGCATCTAAGTGACCCGACTTTTCTCCAGCCGCCACCATGGCGCGATATAAGTTATCAAATACATGAGGAAACTCAGACATACCGTCAGCTAAGGTGTAACCCTCAACAACTTTTGAACGCACAGACATAAGCATGCGTTTTAAGCGCGGTTTCTCACATTGCTCAGCAACAGCCATAACAGCACCTTCGACTGGCAATGCAGATTGAATCAGGGTCGCAAGCTGGCGGGTAATTAGTGCCAAATCCGAAGTAGAAATTTTAGATTTGAATAAGCCGCCAAAAGCTGATTTTTTAGCCCCTTTGACTTGCTTATCGCCTTCAGCTGCCGGAACAACCTCTAGCGGAGTAAGTCCTTGCTCACGTAAAGATTGACGTATTTGTTTTGCTGTATCAGCTTCTAAAATACCTTTTTTTTCTTTTCCGCGACCATCAAGCGCGCGATACTCAAACGCAGCCATTAGCCTTCCTCACGGGTAACACGTAATACTTCTTCCAGAGTAGTCTTACCTGCTAATACGCGACTACAGCCATCTTGACGAATACTTGGGGTATGTTTACGAATGTATTTTTCAACACTCTGCTCGCCTTTACCACTGTGAACAAGCTCTCGTACGGTTTCATCAACAACTAATAGCTCGTGAATACCTGTACGACCACGGTAACCATTAAAGTTACACTCTTCACAGCCCACCGCACGATAAATTGTTGGTGGATTATCGTTTGCTACGCCAAGTAGTTCACACTCACGTTCATCTGCAACATGCGCCTCTTTACAGCTATCACATAAAGTACGAACTAAGCGCTGCGAAAGTACACCCAGTAACGACGATGATAATAAGAATGGCTCTACGCCCATATCTTCCATACGAGATATAGCACCGGCTGCGGTGTTTGTATGCAGCGTAGACATTACTAAGTGACCTGTTAGTGACGCTTGCACGCCTATTTGCGCCGTTTCTAAATCACGTATTTCACCAACCATTACCACATCTGGATCTTGACGTAGGATAGCGCGCAGGCCACGAGCAAAGGTCATATTCACTTTTGCGTTAACTTGTGTTTGACCAATCCCCGGAATTTCATACTCGATTGGATCTTCTACGGTTAGAATATTGCGATCACGAGAGTTTATTTGACTCATACCTGCATAAAGCGTGGTACTTTTACCAGAACCAGTTGGGCCGGTCACCAATATGATACCGTGAGGTTTGCTGATCAAGTCAGAAAACAACTCACGATTTCGTAGCGTCATACCTAAATCTTCAAGATTTAAACGCGCATTATTTTTATCCAGTAGACGTAATACCACTCGCTCACCAAAACTTGATGGCATGGTTGATACCCGGACATCAACCGCACGTCCTGCAATACGTAAACTTATACGACCATCTTGTGGGATACGCTTTTCAGCAATATCAAGCTTGGCCATTACTTTAATACGTGAAACTAACAACGAAGCCAGTTTACGGTTAGGTTTAAGCACTTCTTTAAGTACGCCATCAACCCTAAAGCGAATAACGAGTTCTTGCTCAAAGGTTTCGATGTGAATATCCGAAGCACCTTCTTTGATAGCTTCACTAAGCATCGCGTTAATCAATTTAATGATTGGCGCGTCATCATCGCCAGCGAGTAAGTCTTCCGTTTGCGGCATTTCTTCAGCCAGCGAAAATAAGTCAACCTCGTTGCCGATATCTTCCATCATTTGCTGAGTTTCAGAGCTATCGCGCTGATATGAAGCTTCTAATAACAGCTCGAACTTGTCGTCTTCCAGCTGTTCAAGAGTAAAACCATGCCCTGCAATTCGGCGAACTTCGAGTAAAACATCAATATCAAGCTCACCACGATAATACACCACCCAATCATCATCATTTTTACTTAATAATACGCCAGCGCGTCTGGCGTAAGAGAATGGCAAACGTTTAGGAGGTAATTCAACTAAGTCATCACTGGTTAACAGCTCACTATTGTGTGGTGCTGTTTCAAGCTCTTCATTTATTGATGTAATAGCTTCAGTCATTATTGCGCTCATCCGCATTCTGCTGCTTTAAGTAATCTTCATACGTTGGTGGTAGCACTAACTCATCATCCCACTCAGGTAAAATTGGAACTTCAGTCAGTGGCATTAAATCAATGCCGTCTTCTTTTTGCTTATACTGCTCACCACGAATAAAGTTATATTTAGAATGGCTTAGCTGGTTCATCTTAACGCCATCACGAATAATCGTAGGGCGAATAAATACAATCAAATTACGCTTACGTTTACTAGTGCTGGTTGAGCGGAACAAGTGCCCAAGAATTGGAATGTCACCTAATAAAGGTACCTTCGAAACACTTTCTTGTACGTCTTCATCAATCAAGCCACCAAGTACCACCATTCCGCCATCATCGGCCATAACAGTGGTTTTAATCGCACGTTTATTGATAGAGATATCAACTGACGTAGTACCACTCACGCCCGATACTTCTTGCTCGATTGTTAACTGTACTGCTGTGCCATCATTAATTTGTGGTGTAACTTTAAGCTTCACACCCACTTCTTGACGTTCAACTGTTTGGAATGGGTTTGAATTATTAGAACCGGTTTGCGAGCCAGTAATTATAGGGACCTCTTGACCTACAATCATAGATGCTTCTTCATTATCCATGGTTGTGACAGAAGGCGTAGCAAGAATATTTGAGTTAGTATCTGTTGATACAGCTTGAATTATCGCGCCCCAGTCATTTTTGATAATACCCATGGCAAGGCCATTAATGCCACCAAGTAAAGCAGCTAGCGGGCCAAGATCACCTTCGACTGTTTCTGATGTGTTACTAACAGTTCCAGTCTCAGATCCTACTATTGTGCCTTCAATTGTAGTATCCGCAGCTTGCTCTGCGGCAACCGCTAAAGAACCTACAGGAACCGTCGTGCCATTATTAAACTGCACCATACCACCTTGCTCGGAAATCCATTGCAAACCAAAGTTAACACCATCGGCTTCCATGACTTCAACAATAATAGCTTCAACAAGTACTTGAGCACGACGAATATCTAATCGCTCAATAACAGATTCAAGTGAACGCATAGTATCTGGCTGAGCTGTAATAACCAATGAGTTTGAATCTGGGTGTGCTTCAATGCTGGTTTCGTTTTGAGTGCGGCTGCGGGTTTTAGTAGCCCCCTGGCCTTCCTCAGCAAGGGTTTTACTCACACCTTGGAGTACTTTTACTAAATCCTCAGAGTTGGCGTAATTTAAGTAAATAACCTTAGTATTACCTTGGTTTTGTAATTCGCCATCAAGACGCTTAATTAATTCTATAGCGCGGTTTCTAGCTTGCCCTTCACCACTTACAATGACGCTATTAGTACGACCATCAGCAACTACTTTGGGGATTAAAAACTCAGGGACACTACCTTTGCCACTATCTTTATAAATATTCTCAACAACAGAGACCACATCATCAGCTGTCGCAAAGTTCAACTTTACAATATCAACACGCTTGTCACCGGCTTGGTCAACAGAGCGAATAATTTCAACTAAACGGTTAACCGATGCAGCATGGCCTGTTAGCATCATAACGTTGGCAGCATTAAAGTTGGCAACATGACCGCCATCTTTTTGGTCACTAAATTGGCGTACTAATGGGCCTAGCTCTTGTACGCTTACATTCTTTACTCGTACTACACGAGTCACCATCATATCGCCGCTGGCTTGGTTATCTTCAGTAATTAACGGTACGTTTGATTTTTTGGCATCTGAGCTTTTTTCTATTTTTATGATGCCGTTATCCATTTCTACAGCTGAATAGCCATACACTTCTAACACATTTAAGAAAAACTGATAATACAGCGCTTCATCCATTAACTCATAACTACGCACATTTACTTTGCCACGCACATTAGGGTCAATGATCACAGTCTTATTTAGGTTTTTACCCACGATATTAATAAACTCATTAATATCTGTGCCTTTAAAGTTTGCAGCATATTCAACGGCTGACACCGATAAAGATAAACTAGCCGCAAAAAAAAGTGTTGCGTACTTAGCTAACCCTTTTCTGATTTTTTTGAGGTGTAGCACGTTAACCATTATATTAAAACTCCAAAGCTAGGTTATTGCAGGCTAAATTGCACATCGATTTGCTCACCATCACGTTCAATTGTAATGTTAGCATCGGTACTATTACGCAGCTCATTAATAGCTGACATGGCCTGTTGCATATCTGATAGTTGATAGCCGTTGATAGAAACAGCTAAATCATTGTTCTTTAACCCCATTTGTTTAAACAAGGCAGGGTCTTTACCTGGGCTTAATCGATAACCGATCAGCTCACCATCTTTCATAGCTTGCGAAATACGAATATAATCAAAAAGCTTACCTGGGTCTTGCAATAGTTCATCGCGAGTTTCAATAATGGCTTCTTTAACGTCTTCGTCTGCTGTAGCATCTATTTGTTGATCAATTTCAAGCTCTCGAGGGCCTTGCTCAACATCGGCTTCACGTTCAGCTAATACAGGCATTGAGACTGTTTTAGTAAAGTCTAAGCCATCTAACATTAATGTTTCAAAGCGGCCACTTAGATCTAAAATCACACGGTCAGGCAATACTTGAGCCAGCTTTGCTCGAGTTCCTTTAACAACATCATCTACTAAATATGTCGCTTGTTGGCCTTGCGACTCTATTACAGCAAGACCTGTTTGATCATTATTACTAACCGCTACAATACCCGTCAGATTAATGCTTAAGCGTGTTTCGGGGGCATTGTTAATAACTTTCTCTTGTCGACTTGGTTTATTTTTAGCCACTGCATCAGCTTTACCGAATAAATGTATATCGATTATGGATTGTGAATTAACGCGCTCAGATTGGTTATTCGTTGCTGTATTATAACTGGTAGGAAGAGGTTGATTTACTGGCTCAGGCCATACTAGCCAAAACAGTTTAGCCATTAAAAAGGCAATATAAACAACGGCTAATAGCGTTACCACCCAACTTAATTTAGCATGAGGTAGTTTACTTATATATTGTTTTAGCTGTTGTAATTGCTGATCCATAAATGCCGTTTCTTATTTTAATTTACTGCTATATCGCGAGCCTATAGTACCTTTTCATTTTTCATTCAACAAGCACGCTAATATTAAACTTTGTAAACAAGATAAATTAACATCATTTATGAGTGAGAAATACTAAGACTGTTTCTTTGTCAGTTAGTTTCATGATAAATTTTGCCTTATAGCAACTGCTTTATAAAGAGTACAATTGTGTCAAAAAGTAACACCCGTAATTCAACGTCAACTGATGAAACAATTAGTGTCCGTTTAGATAAATGGCTATGGGCTGCTCGCTTTTATAAGACCCGCGCCATTGCCCGAGACATGGTGCAAGGCGGTAAAGTACATTATAATGGTCAGCGGACTAAGCCCAGTAAAATAATCGAACTTGGTGCGCAAATAAAATTAGCCCAAGGGGTCGATGAAAAAATCATTACAGTGCTTAAAATAGTTGAAAAACGCGCTGGTGCCCCCATTGCACAAACCCTATATGAAGAATCACAAGCCAGTATAGAAAAACGCGAAGCAAATAGTATTGCCCGCAAAAATAATAGCTTCTTTGCCCCGCATCCAGATCGCAAGCCGGATAAAAAACAAAGACGCGAACTTTTAAAAATGAAATCAAGTTAGGTAATGTCACTCATGCAACAAGATTTACTTCACCGTTATACATTTGATCAGCTAGACGTCAGAGGCGAACTAGTTCAAATAGAGCAAACCTATCAAGAGATGATCTCAGGTCATGAATACCCTGTTGCTGTGCAAAAACTATTGGGGGAGCTTTTAGTGGCTACATGCCTGTTAACAGCAACTCTGAAGTTTGAAGGTGACATAGCCGTGCAACTACAAGGCGATGGCCCTGTTAAATATGCTGTTATTAATGGTGATGATCAGCAAAATATGCGTGGAATTGCGCGCTTACAAAGTGAAGTCACAGGAAATACTATTAAAGACCTTATTGGCAATGGCGTTATGGTATTAACTATTACACCCAACCAAGGTGAGCGTTATCAAGGTATCGTCCCTTTAGAACACGAAACCCTAGCTGAATGTTTGGAAGCTTACTTTGCGCAATCAGAGCAACTACAAACTCGTCTATGGTTTGCAACAGACACGACAGCGGGCAGTGAGAAAGCATCAGGATTATTACTGCAAGTACTACCCGTTAATAAAGAAAAGTCGATTGATGACTTTACACACTTAGAAGCACTCAGTAATACCATTAAAGATGAAGAACTATTAACGCTTGATGCAACAACAGTACTTACTCGTTTATATCATGAAGATAATCCTCGTGTGTATGAGCCCCAGCCAATTAAGTTTAAATGTGGCTGCACCAGAGAGAAAACAATTACAGCACTTGTTAATGTCGGCCAACAAGTTTTACTTGATGATGCCGCTGCAAATGGTGAAGTGAAAATTAGCTGCCATTATTGTTTAAAAGATTACATTTTTACCGAACAAGATATAAAGAGTATTTTTAACTAAAGCACCATATTGAATTGTTCAATATTCAAGCCGCACCCTGTGCGGTTTTTTTGTGCATTAAATTGATACCGGTGTCATGAATTTTATGATTTTTATGACACCGGTATCATTGAAATTATTCATGTTTTTTACTAAATATATGCGTTTTTAAGGCCTTCATAGGCTCGAATATCCCTAATCCATCTGTTACTATAAAAACAGCTTAAAGGTTAAAAGAACCCCAGAGCTATCCCGTTCAATCTCACACAATTTAGGTATAAACATGACTTCAAGCGCTACTCGTTTTGTCGATCTAACTGCAGCTGAACTTGTCGAACACGCGATCCGTCGTGGCGAAGGGACTTTAGCCGCCAATGGAGCTTTTGTTGCAAAAACTGGTCACCGTACTGGTCGCTCTCCAAAAGATCGTTTTATTGTTCAAGAACCAAGCACTGAAAATGATATTCAATGGGGTAATGTAAACCGCCCTTTCGATGCAGATAAATTTGACGCTTTATGGGCACGTGTAGAAGCACATGTGCAAAGCAATGACCACTTCATCTCTCACCTTGAAGTTGGCGCTGATCCTGAGCACTATTTACCTGTAGTTGTAACTACAGAAACTGCATGGCACCATATTTTTGCCAAAAACATGTTTATCGAACCTAAATCTTATAATGCATCTGATTTACCCCAGTGGCAGGTAATGAATGTTCCTTCATTTGTATGTGACCCAGAGCGTGATGGCACAAACAGTGATGGCACAGTTATTATCAACTTTGCACAACGTAAAGTATTGCTAGCAGGTATGCGTTATGCCGGTGAAATGAAAAAATCAATGTTCTCTGTGCAAAACTTCCTACTTCCAGCAAAAGGTGTATTACCAATGCACTGCTCTGCTAACGTAGGCGAAGCTGGCGACACAGCTTTATTCTTTGGTTTATCAGGTACAGGTAAAACAACTTTATCTGCAGATCCAACTCGCTTTTTAATCGGTGATGATGAGCATGGCTGGGCACCTGGCAGTGTTTTCAATATCGAAGGCGGCTGTTATGCAAAATGTATCGACTTATCGCAAAAAAATGAACCTGTCATTTGGGATGCTATTCGCTTTGGCACTATCTTAGAGAATGTAGTACTTGATGAAAATCGTGTACCTGACTTTAACGATACTAGCCTAACTCAAAATAGTCGCGCAGCGTATCCACTTGAACACGTTGAAAAGCGTAAAGTTGAAAACCGCGCAGGTGAACCAAAAGCAGTTGTATTTTTAACATGTGACGTTAGTGGTGTTTTACCACCAGTATCAATCCTTAGCGAAGAAGCAGCTGCATTTCACTTCTTAAGTGGCTACACCGCTAAAGTGGGCTCAACTGAGATTGGCTCAACGAGTGATATTGAATCAACTTTCTCTACATGTTTCGGCGCACCTTTCTTCCCTCGTCCAGCAGGTGTTTATGCAGAGCTTCTTATGAAGCGTGTACGTGAGTTTGGCGCTAAAGTATACCTAGTGAACACAGGTTGGACTGGTGGCCCTTACGGTACTGGTAAGCGCTTTGACATCCCAACAACACGTGCAGTGGTTGATGCAATTGTATCAGGTAAACTTGCTGGCGTAGAAACACAACATATTGATGTGTTAAACCTAGACGTACCAGTTGCTGTACCGGGTGTTGATAGCGAACTACTTAACCCTATTAATACATGGGAAGATAAAGCTAAATATGCTGAATACGCAGCTAAACTTGCAGCAGACTTCACTGAAAACTTCGCAAAATACGATGTATCAGATGAAATTAAAAACGCAGGTCCTAAAGCATAATTACATGTTTTAAAGTTATATTAAACGCCAGCCCCGAGCTGGCGTTTTTGCTCAGGTAAAGCATACTTTTATTCACTATCAAAACAGAATTATTTAACTTCTTCCCTTATTACTGCTCTTTTGTCACTAAGCCCTAATGCTACTAGAAAATATATTTACTTATCCAAGCAATAGCTTTTAATAGTTAAAATATTTTATGCGAAAACATTTACTTTCTTTTTCTTTATGTTAAAAAGTAACAGTGCATATTAAATTAAATGTTACTTTATTACTCAAAATGAGAGTTAAATGTTAATTTGAGTGTAATCTAATTTGGCATACTAAGTCTTAATGCCAGATAAAAAGGATAACTTCTCGGGTAATCAAATTACTTATGAAGTTAATGGTCATTATAAAAAGAAACGGAAAAATTAAACCATGTCAACACGAGTCACCTGTAGCAGTAATAAAAATATAAAACGAACTAAAACCCGGCTTAGCTCAGCGGTTTCATATGCAATATTAGGTTTGTGCCCATTATTACTTTCAGCTCAAAATTCGCATGCAAATGACAGCGATGTCATTTCAATTAATGAAGATGATCCTATTGAAGTCATCGAAGTAACAGGGATCAGAGGTAGTATCAATAGCGCGCAAAACCTTAAACGTTATGCAGATACGGTAAAAGATGTGATAACCGCATCAGATATTGGTGCATTGCCTGATAAATCTGTTACTGAGGCCTTACAGCGTGTGCCAGGCGTTACCATTGAACGCTTTGCATCATCGAGTGATCCAAAACATTATGCTGATGAAGGTACTGGTGTTTTAGTACGCGGATTAGATCGAGTGCGATCTGAGGTCAATGGCCGTGATGCATTCAGTGCGAATCCAAATGGTGGCTTAAGCTATGAAGACTTTCCAGCCGAATTACTCAACGCCGTAGAAGTAGTGAAAAACCAAACAGCCGATCTTATTTCTGGTGGTATTGCTGGGACTGTGAACTTAATTACTCGTAAACCATTTGATTCTACCGATCGCATAATCTCTTTTAACGCCAAAGCAAACTATAGTGATTTTCGCGATGAAACCACTCCTTCATTCTCAGCGCTTTTTTCTGATAATTGGGAAACCAGTGCTGGTAAGTTTGGCTTTTTAATTGCAGCATCTCAATCCGAATATAAAACCCGCGGTGATGGGGTTGGCTTAGGTAACTTTCATGCTCGAGGTGACTCCTTTATACCTACGCTTGATCAATGGGGAGGCATCACTGGCGTTGATCCAAGCTCTCCTGTAGATGGTGCAGCACTTCCTAACCAACCTGAAAATAGTGTGTGGTATGTTCCTGCAGCGATTCACATGAGCACTGCGACTAACGACCGTAAAAGAACCGGCTTCACTAGCTCCTTACAATGGGCAAGTGATGATGACAAAATTGTCGCGACGCTTGAGCATATTAACTCAAAAGCATCTTTAGAGTGGAATGAGCGTCAAATAGGACAGGCCGCACAGGGCTTTAGAGGCTTTATGGGATCATCTCAAAATTGGCAAGATGACTCAGAAAATGGCCATCCATTAACTACAGAAGATGGCTTTGTCACATCAGGTATTGCACTTGGCGTTAGCCCCGAAACACCTTTCTTCTACCGCAGTCGTTGGAACTACAATGAGAGCACCGTAGAAGACACCTCAATTAATCTTGTTTTAAAACCAGTCGATAGGCTTACTTTAGAGTTTGATTACCAACATGTAGACTCGGAAAAGGTCGTTAACAACTACAGCATGTCAGGCCAAACTAGAGGGAATCATGTGCATGCCGTATCACCGTATTTTCTGGATATGCGCGGTGACAGACCTACAGTTGAGTTTCTCAGTGAGAACATAATGACTGCGGGTTGGTCGCCAAATGAAGATTGGGACGGTCCAGTGCCTAACTTATTTCTAGGCAGTGGCATGGAGCAAGAAGAGCATAATACAGCAACAGCAAACAGCTTTAAATTTGATATGAATTATGAGCTTGATGGTAATTTTACAAACATTAAAGCAGGCTTCTATATCTCAGATAAAGACCTAACCGTGCGCGATACAGCCTATGAGGGATGGTCGGCAATTGGCACCCCTTGGTTACAAGCTGATCGCAACGCTGCTGCCGCAGTTAATCGCCCAGAGCTATTTGAACGCGTGGATTTTTCTGATTACTACCATGGCCAAGTACTACAAGGTAGCGTGAACAACTTTCTTTTCCCTAGCATGAATCTAGTTAAAAACTACGCCGATTCTTTACGCCAAGGTTGTAAGGATGGATGGCATAATGCTACTAATAGCGCAGCAAACAATGGTACGTGCTCAGGCACTTACGTCCCCTATGCAGATAAAGATAATCGTGTCGAAGGCCCTTTTGCAGCCCATAATATTAGTTCAACAAATGAAAAGCGTAGTGAATTTTACATTCGCAGCGATTTTGATTTTATAGATTTAGCAATTCCAATTACAGGTAATATTGGTTTACGTTATGTAAACTATCAATTGCAATCAACAGGCGCTTTTGTGCAGCCACAAGTAATTAAACGTGGTGAACTTGGTACATCATTAAATGACGTAATGCAACAGCCTGAATATAAGCGTTACTACGATATTGCCAATGGTGAATCTCAATTAAGCACTGCTGACGGTACCGACTACAACACTATCCTACCGAGTTTAAATTTGAGCTTTGGCGTAAGCGAAGATGTCGTAGTACGCTTTGGTGTATCAAAAGCATTGTATTACCCAAGCCTAGTAGATGCCCGAAATATCAGTATTTTAAATTTAGACTATACTCGCCGACTAGAAACCCCTGGCGCCGACTATGATGAAGCGAACAACCCTGTAGTTGGGCTTGATGATATTGAGCTAACAGCTTTATCAGGTAATCCAAACCTGAAGCCTGAAGAGTCTATCAACCTTGACCTATCAACTGAATGGTACTTTGCCCCAGCAGGCTATGTCACCGTGGGATTATTTAATAAAAAACTCAGTAATATTATTCGTAACAAAGCATTCGATTTAGACGTGACATACAATGATGAGATCTACGATGTATCAGCTTATGGGCCTGCTAATACGGGGTCAGGTACCATCCGTGGTGCTGAATTTTCTTATTCCCAATTCTATGACATGCTGCCAGGCGCATTAAGTGGCCTAGGGTTACAGTTTAACTACACCTATATAGACCAAGACGGTTTAGAGGATCCTAACGAAGTATCGGCTGGTACACTTGGCTTTGATGAAAACGGTAACCCTATTGCGGATAATCGCAACACCTTCCGTGTCTTTAGCGATTTACCACTACAAGGTTATTCGGATCAAAATTTAAATATTATTGGTATGTATGAGTACGAAAACATTTCATTTCGTCTAGCTTATACTTGGCGCTCTGAATATCTGTTGACTCTACGTGAATCTGAAGAGTATGTACCTGCTTATGCTGAAGCTTCAGGCATGATGGATGCCAGCCTCTATTACACAATCAATGAGCATTGGAAAATAGGTTTTGAAGCGAGCAACTTACTTGATACCGAAACAAAAACCCAGTATCAATTAGACCAAGATGGCGCCAGAACTGAAGCACTCAGCTTTATCACAGATCGCCGCTACGCTCTCAGCGTTCGTGCAATATTCTAAGCAAAAACATGCGACTCGCGAGCTATTTCACTTTCCTGCAAACGCAAAAAAGCCCGACTCAATGAGTCGGCCTTTCTTGTATTTGGAGCCATGGTGCGCTACGCAGTAGGATGACATGGTGCCCACTGCGGTAAAGAGCCACATAACAAATACTACACTATCATCGGCTGTGGTGTTCTTTTATCCGTGGGTATCAAATACTCAACCCACGCTACGGCGGTCAGGTTGACGCTGTGCAACTCGCTAGCTTTACTCTCGCTAACTCGCTTGCTATTTCATTTTCCTGTAAACGTAAAAAAGCCCGACTCAATATTGTATTTGGAGCCATGGTGCGCTACGCAGTAGGATGACCTCGTGCCTACAGCAGTAAAAAAGCCACATAACAAATGCTACACTATCATCGGCCGGGGCGTTCTTTTATCTGTGGGTATCAAATACTCAACCCACGCTACGGTGTATGAATTGACGCTGTGCAACTCGCTAGCTTTACTCTCGCTAACTCGCTTGCTATTTCATTTTCCTGCAAACGTAAAAAAGCCCAACTCAATGAGTCGGGCTTTCTTGTATTTGGAGCCATGGTGCGCTACGCAGTAGGATGACCTACTTTCGCATTGACGGCTTAAAGCTGAGCGCTATACTTTATTCCAGACAGCAAAAAACCCGT
>NZ_JBMMUC010000026.1:34133-45129 GCF_049257175.1 Pseudoalteromonas mucoides | reverse complement strand
GTGAAATAGCAAGCGAGTTAGCGAGAGTAAAGCTAGCGAGTTGCACAGCGTCAACCTGACCGCCGTAGCGTGGGTTGAGTATTTGATACCCACAGATAAAAGAACGCCCCGGCCGATGATAGTGTAGCATTTGTTATGTGGCTTTTTACTGCTGTAGGCACGAGGTCATCCTACTGCGTAGCGCACCATGGCTCCAAATACAAGAAAGCCCGACTCATTGAGTTGGGCTTTTTTACGTCTGTGGGAAAGTGAAATAGCAAGCGAGTTAGCGAGAGTAAAGCTAGCGAGTTGCACAGCGTCAACCTAAACACCGTAGCGTGGGTTGAGTGAAGCACAACATATATTTTTAAAACCGCTAGCCTCTTTTAACGGCCTTTATTTGACTCTGGAAAACTCGAAACTCGAAACTCGAAACTCGAAACTCGAAACTCGAAACTCGAAACTCGAAACTCGAAACTCGAAACTCGAAACTCGAAACTTCCGTAAATATTAAAACAACCCGTACGCTTCGGTTTCTTCTGACTCTTGATTCTTAAGGTGTGCAGGTCTGAAGATAGCGCTGGGGTCGATTAATACGCTGTGCTTTTGGTCAAGCTTAATGAGGCCTCTCATCATACTTTTAGTTTGAGAGTCAATCTCGAAGCCAACATCAGTTAGTTTATCCAGTGGCTTTACATCTTCTTTTCTATAATTAACGCTGTCTTCAACTTTATCGACGAGTAAACCAATATGTGGATTAATACCGTCTTTTGTCGTGAAAATAATAATTGGCTTATAATCTAGGCTTAACTGTTCCTTTGCAGATTCAAAAAGTCTTAACAGCTGGGTGAAGCTGCCATTACGTAATGTGTTTAACTTCTTTTGAGTATTTTCATTTTGCCCAGACCTTGTCGATTTAATAAGTTCACTAGCACACTGATTTAAATGTTCGTGTGGCGTTTTGAATCGTTCAACTATTGCCTGTAGATCTTCATTTTCTGTTTTAAAGCTTTGGTACCATTTAGCAAAGCTAGATTGTTGAATATCACTATTATGATTCAATGCTGCTTGCTGGGTTATATTATTTTCTAATGATACAAACCAGTCTTGCTGTTTGATTTGCCACTGATTAAATACCTCAAGTAACGACAGGTTAGCTTCTTGAGTGGATCTTTTATTAAGAATAATACCTAAGTCAAAAATGGGGGTTGGTATTTCCATGTAATCTTTAACACCGATAAAGCTTTTATTATCGTTTGGGAGGGAAGTTAAATTATCTTCGAAACGTTCAGTCAAAAGTATATCTAGTATTTTTAATGAAATCGTTTTCTGACCAACTCTAAAGTTTATTAACTCCATAGCGTCCTCGCTAACTAAAATGATAACTTAAGGATAGAACATAATTGAAAAATAGCAGCTATCTTAGTGAAAAGAATGAGTGATAAACAACGTGCTTATTCATGCTCTTCTTATCTATCAATAGTGCGTTTAATGGTTGTTTTTCTCTCAATCTTTTATTTAACTGAACCCTTAAACATTGATTTTATGAGGGCTGTGAGCAGCGCTCAGCCGCTAAACTAAAAAATATGACATTGTGAGGTAGCTTTCACAATGTAGTCTATTGGGTGTTGTCACATTTGTATTTTGCATATCTTTTAAAAAGTTCGAGCCACCAATAGCTTTAGCACAATTTATGTTAGGTAAAATGAGAGAGGTAAGGCAAGAATATTAAGGTCTGTTCTCGCATGTGAGTTGTTCATGCCAATTTATTACAGCCTGTTTAAACTGCTTATTGAGTATTTTTTTACCTTTGATCTGTAATGTGGCCTGTGCCTTTTCCATTGACCAATTTTGTAATATCAGTCTAATGAAAAGACATTTTGTATGTGTATCACATTTTTTTAAGCTGTGAGGTGATTGCCAGAATGTTCGCCATAATATAGGTTTGATTGTGTGTAATTGAAAGTCACCGATTAATGAGCTGCTTAGTCGCTTAGACAGTGTTTCATCTATTTCAAGATTGCTACATTGCCCAGTTATAACTTCGACTAATTGATGATCTAACAATTTGAATTGATCGAGTAGTTGAAGTGGAAAATCCGATTGGAAATGCTGTTTAAGCTGGTTTACCAAATCACTATTAGCTAAGCTTTTTACGACTAAAGCGGCGTGTTCAGCCGTGGCTTTATCTTGTTGATAACCTAGTTTTACTAATTCAAAACCGTTACTTTGCCAAAACCTTAACAGTGTGGCGTTTGCACCAAAGCTTGCACCAAAGAGATTACATTCAGGTGTTAACTTATTTTCACAGTATTTGAGTAGTTGTGACCCAATGCTTTTTTGATGTAACGAGGGGGAGACGGCAATACGTACTACACGTGCACAATATTGATGAAGAATCGTTGAGTCAAAACTAAGTTGCGCGAGTGTTTGCGCCATCAAGTGCCCTTGTGGTCTTCTTTTACCTGTTACTATTTGCTCGCTAATATCTTTTTCTAAACCACCTTCAATGGCCACTAAGCAAACTGCGACCACTTCGTTTTGTAATAATGCAACAAATACTCTCTGTGAAGGGGCGTCTAACAGATGACGTAAATCATTAACACTATTTTGGTAATGCGCTAGCGAAAGTAAGCTGACAATTTGGTTTAGTAACTCTTCATCGTGTGCCAGCTGCTCGCGGCTCAATTGCGCAAACTCAACTTTGTCGCTGCTTATATTGGCCTGTTGATGGTCAGCACCTAGAGCAAGTAAGGTAGACAGTTGATTTTCAAGCGGATCATTAGGGGCAAACCGAATCGGTTGCGTTAATTCAATGCTGCGCATATTTTTATAATGGGTTTGTAAATAGCGCTTAAACTTTAATGTGTAGCCCCGGCCATTTCCTTCATAGCCCATCATGGTGCTTGCAAAGATCACCCGAGGGTAATGGGTGAGCATTTTCATAAGCATTGGTACGGGTATAGAGGCAGCTTCATCAACAAATAACACGTCACATTCTGGTAGTTCATTTAGTAATTGATCGGGTGGACTAAAGTGTAAATTTGCGAGTTGTTTATCTGAGTTTTTGTAACTTAAATTACGTGCTTGTGCGAGGTGTTTAAAACAACTGTGTAAAGCAGTAAATTGTTGAGCACAGATCACTATTTCTTTATCTGGCAGTTGTGCAGCAGCGAAGCCCAGCGCTGATGACTTTCCTCGACCTCTATCAGCACTTATTAATAATGGGCGGTTTGCTCGGCCATTAGCTGTTTTTATAATTTGCTCAATACACGCTTGTTGCTCAGTTAAATTAATAACTCCCGCTTCGATAGTGTTATTTTGAGTACCTGTATAGCCATTTAATTGGCTAAAGTGCAGGGCCTTACTCTGTATTAGTAATCTTGCTAAGCGTTGGTTAAAAAAGCTTGTAGGTTGATTTTGCGCATAGGATTGGAAATAAGTTAAAGCAGGATCACACCAGCTTTTTAAGTTACTCAATTCAGGCAAAAGCAGTACTAATAAACCACCTGCTTTAACAGTGCCGCTTAGTGCTGCCAGTTTGTCGGGTAAAATACCACTAAAGCCATCATAAATAGCATGCTCAAACTCTTGACCTAAAATTTGATGAGTGTGCTCTGGCCAAAAGCTAGGAGTTAGCTCAGTGCTTTTGGATAATACATTGACCTTGGAGCCACTTAGTTCGTGGAGCAGGTGCTGAGCAGCTAAATAACACCAGTTTTGTTCACCGGTGATCAGTAATAGTTGCCTATGCTTAGCATAGGCAAGTTGTGATAATACTTTGTTTAGCTCAGTGTTAAATTGCTTGAAGTCGTGCATATTGGGTTACTAGCCATTTACTGCCTACATCGTCAAAGTTCACTTGCACTCGTGATTGAGCACCAGCACCTTCGTAATTTAACACAGTACCAATACCAAACTTTGCATGTACAACACGTTGGCCTAAATTAAAGCCGCTATCTTCAAATGCTGCATGGCTAACTGATGAGCTAAAGCGCCCTGCTGCAGGTGGACGAGAGACCTGAGTTTTAATGCGGATTTCTTCAACACAATCTTCAGGCATTTCACGTAAAAAGCGTGACGGGCTGTGGTATTTTTCTTGGCCGTATAAACGGCGGCTTTCGGCATGGCTAATATAAAGCTTTTCCATTGCACGTGTCATGCCTACATAACACAGGCGGCGCTCTTCTTCTAAACGGCCAGATTCTTCATTACTCTGTTGAGAAGGGAACATGCCTTCTTCAACACCCACCATAAATACCAACGGGAACTCTAAACCTTTTGCTGAGTGAAGTGTCATCATTTGCACAGCGTCTTCATGTTCTTCTGCTTGGCCATCACCTGATTCAAGCGAGGTGTAGGCTAAAAAGCCTTGCAGTGGTGAACTAAACTCTTCGTCTTCGGGTAATTCGTACTGACCACACGCGCTAATAAGCTCTTCTAAGTTTTCTACTCGGGCACGGCCTTTCTCGCCCTTTTCGGCTTGGTACATGGCCATTAAGCCCGATGTTTGAATTGCGTACTTGGCTTGCTCTTCAAGTGTAAGGTCGCCAATTTTTTCTTCTATATGTTCAACCAATTCAACAAACTTACTAACAACGCTGGCTGCACGGCCAGATAAATGCTGTTGTTCAACAACTGCTTTAGCTGCATACCAAAGAGGTAACGACTCAGCACGAGCACAATCACGTATGTGACTTAGGGTTTTATCACCAATACCGCGGGCAGGCGTGTTGATGACACGTTCAAATGCAGCATCATCTTGACGGTTACCTACAAGGCGTAAATAAGCCAGTGCGTCTTTGATCTCTTGACGTTCGAAGAATCGCATACCGCCATAAATACGGTATTTTAAGCCTTCTTGTAACATGGCTTCTTCAAGTACCCGCGATTGCGCATTACTACGATATAAAATAGCCGCATCTTGTAATGCATTACCCGCATTAAGCCAACTACGTAGTTTACTGCTAACAAAACGTGCTTCATCTAATTCGTTAAACGCGGCATAGATAGAGATTGGCTCACCTTCGTTGCCATCAGTCCACAAGCTTTTACCCATACGGTCTGAGTTGTTTTGAATCAACGCATTGGATGCTTTAAGAATAGTGGCTGTTGATCGGTAGTTTTGTTCAAGGCGGATTGTTTCGGCTTCAAAATCAGTTAAGAAACGTTTGATGTTTTCAATTTTTGCACCACGCCAACCATAAATACTTTGATCATCATCACCAACAATCATAATGCTATTGGTATCGCCAGCAAGTAGCTTAAGCCATGCATATTGAATGGTGTTGGTATCTTGGAACTCATCCACTAACATGTGGGCAAAGCGCTGTTGATAATGGCGCAGTAAGGTTGGGTTATTTTTTAAGACTTCAAAACTACGCAGTAGAATTTCGGCAAAATCAACCAAACCGGCACGATCGCAGGCCTCCTGATAAGCGGTATAAACCTTAAGCATCATTTGCTCATTGATATCATAAGCCTGAATGTCTTTTGGACGTAGGCCTTCATCCTTTTTCGCGCTGATGTACCAACCAAACTGTTTAGCAGGCCATTTTTTATCATCAATGTTCATCGCTTTTAATAAGCGTTTGATCATTCTTAGTTGGTCGTCGGAATCTAAAATTTGAAATGCTTCAGGTAAATTGGCTTCACGGTGATGTGCGCGTAAAATGCGGTGCGATAAACCATGGAATGTACCAATCCACATGCCGCCGACTGGTGCGCCGAGTGTTTCTTCAACTCGAGAGCGCATTTCTTTTGCTGCTTTATTGGTAAACGTTACCGCGAAAATGCTGTAAGGCGATGCTTGCTCTACTTGCATTAACCACGCAATACGATGAACTAATACTCGAGTTTTACCAGAGCCTGCGCCTGCGAGCACCAGCATATTTTGCAGTGGAGCAGCTACGGCATCCCGTTGTTTGTCATTTAAGCCATCGAGTAATTCTGAAACGTCCATCATCACGCCTTTTCAATCAATATTGCAGGCAGTATAACAGGTGTTTTTGTTAGGCTAAATAAAATACTGTTTTTATAAACAGTTAATTTTAAAATGTTCTTTATTTTATTCTCAAGGCTTTTTAGCTAAGCTATTGTTGTAAACAATATTTGCTGTAGCCAATTTGACTGATATTTAGTAAAAACCACGATTTGAGAGTAGTCTCTATTTGTCAGTATCTTTTTAAATCGTTGATTATTAATGAATTAAATAGTTGGCATGAAGTGTGTAGGTATCTAATAAGAAAATCAAATTAATAATTGAGGTTAACATGGCAGAGCAAGGTTCAGGCGGTAATGTAATCGCAGCAATTTGTAATATATTTTTTCCAGGTCTAGGGCAGCTAGTACAAGGGCGAATTTTGGCAGCTCTTGTTTTCGCAATAATTGTTTTTGGCGGTTATGCGCTATGGTTTTTAGTTATCCCTCCTATCATAGGTGCAATATTTCATTTGTGGGCGATCATTGATGCCGCACGTTTTAGAACCTACCGGTAGTAGGTTTACCGAAAGATAAAAATAGCGCTTTATAGCGCTATTTTTGTATCTGGCTTTTGTTATAATTCTTCGCATAAGTAGTACTGGACTATAATTATGGAATATCAATTTATACGTGACCCTATCAGCGGGTTGCGTATTAAAATTAGCAGTGAACACGCAGTGATTGGCCGCTGGTTAAATGAAGAGATCGGCAAAGATAAAATAGCCATGGTGCAAGCTTTAATTGCGTCAGTTGCCAGCAGCTTTGAGCCGCTGACTTTACAAGGCCAAGAAATAGACTTGATTTTAAATAAAGACGAAGCTATTTTTGAAGCCCATGCATTGCACCAAGATTCAGAAGATTTAATCGCTTATCAAGATGATGAACTCATGCTTGAAGAAA
Source organism: Pseudoalteromonas mucoides (assembly GCF_049257175.1). Classification (NCBI taxonomy): domain Bacteria; kingdom Pseudomonadati; phylum Pseudomonadota; class Gammaproteobacteria; order Alteromonadales; family Pseudoalteromonadaceae; genus Pseudoalteromonas; species Pseudoalteromonas mucoides. The sequence goes on along the minus strand of NZ_JBMMUC010000026.1, from coordinate 38,268 downwards.
ACGGGCTTAGCAGTGGCTGTGGCTTTGAAGACTTTGTTGATTTAATTAACTCTTGGCAAGAATTTACCTCAGGAAGATAAGCAGGGCATAGGCTCCCTGCTAATTAATCATAAGGGGTTTATTGTTCAGCGACTGACTTTACCGCTGCTAATAGTAAGTTTTCAGTTAAGCGCACCTTATAGTTTGGGTTAGCGTATTGAAAGTTCACTAGCCCCTTCTTATCAACCACAAATACTGCCGGTACAGGCAGGGCCACCTTTGCTTTGCCATCTAACGACACAAAGTTCACACCTAGTTTATTACGATAGATCGTAGCTGTTTTATCGTCTAAATAAAATGCAAGGCCAAGCGCTTGGCTTAGTGTAAGGCTATCATCAGAAAGTAGCTGATAATTGGGTGAGTCTATTTTACTCTCAGCTAATTTTTCTGGGCTGTCAGGTGATACAGCGATAATTTGCGCACCTAAATCAGCGATTTGTTGTTCTATGTTTTGAATGCTGGCTAACTGCTTTGAGCAGTACGGGCACCAGCCACCACGGTATACGATTAGCACCGTAGTTTTCTCAGCGAAGCGTTTGCTTAAATCAACATTATTCCCATCTTTATCTTTTAATGTTGTAGCAGGAACCATTAATCCTGGCATCAGTGGGCTGACTTTTCCGCTTCATTGGCGATGTTGGTTGCCGTTGCTGCAGATACAACAGTGCTAATGAGCATTGAGCAAGCGAGTAAGATAGGTTTTAGCATTTCATTCCCTTATTGATTGTTTAAACGTTCAGTTACAAGACAGACTAGCAAGATAAACAATTTCATCAAACTTAATTTATCTGTATTATTAACGGCAATTAAAAATAGCAACTGGAAGAGACATGTCTGCCAATTTAAATAAACTAGTGGTGATGCTAGAAATGCAAAACGCTATGAATACCAAAGTTCATGAGCAATGGTTTAGCCAGGGTTTTGAATGGAATCGCGCAATTTGGGTTGAATGTGCAGAGATGCTTGATCATTATGGTTGGAAGTGGTGGAAAAAACAGACTCCAGATACAGAACAAGTAATCCTTGAACTCGTGGATATTTTTCATTTCGGTTTATCGTTGCGCATTGACGGAGAGACGAGTTATCTAGAGTTGGCTAAACAACTAGAAGAGCAGCTAAGTTCGCCTAAAACAGCAGATGACTTTAAACAAACCCTTGAAGTTTTAGCTGCGTCAGCTGTTGCAGATAAAGTGTTTAATGCTGAAGCATTCGCCGGTTGTATGGCGCAAATTGGCATGAATATAGACGATTTATATCGTGGTTATGTCGGTAAAAATACGCTTAACTTCTTTCGCCAAGATCACGGCTATAAAGATGGTAGTTATATCAAAGTATGGCATGGTCAAGAAGACAACGAGCACTTAGTTGAAGTAGTAAAAAGCCTTGATACTGAGCAAGCTGACTTTGCTAAGCTAGTATATCAAGGCCTTGAGGCCCGTTACCCTAAAAGTTAAGGGTGTACGTTGCTAAAATCGGTGATACTTAAATAGTCATCGATTTCATTGTGTGGTTGCTTACTATCAGGGTTAGCAACCGCCAATAAGTGACCTATTCCAAACTCTTTTGCAACGTTTAATACGCTCAAACTGTCATCAATAAATAATGTGCGCTGTTTATCAAATCCTAAATCAGCTTGCACTTGTTGCCATAAACTTTGGCTTTCTTTACTCACACCGTATTGATGGGTAGAGATCACACCATCCAAGTAGTTATCTATATCTGTTTGTTCAAATTTAAGCATTACACTTTCTGGGTGTGCATTGGTTAGTAATATTAGTTCTTTACCAGCTAGGCGCATGGCAGTTAAAAAAGCAGGCACGTCGTCGCGTACTTTAATTAAATGCTGAGTTTGTCGCTTAAGTTCCATAATAGGTAAATTAAGCTGTTGTTGCCAATAGTCTAAGCAGTACCACTGAATTTGCCCATGCACAGCTTGGTATCGGTTATGTATATCTTCTTTGGCATCGGCTAAACTAATATTTTGCGCAATCGAAAGTTGCTCAGGGATCACGTTGAGCCAAAAGTGATTATCAAAATGCAGATCGAGTAAAGTACCATCCATATCTAATAGTACAGTATCGATTTTAGACCAATTTAGCATAGGCATTTCTCTATAAAAGATTTATGATTGTAGTAAGAAGCCATGATAGCAAATTTATGCCAATGACACAGAAAAAGCACCCAACACCACCGCAGATACTTAGTAATAATGTTGTTGCTAAAAGTCGTTTATTTACGGTTGAGTCTTTAGATTTAAAGTTCTCAAATAATGAACAACGCCAGTACGAACGGATCCGCGGCGGCGGTCGAGGTGCTGTGATGATAGTACCATTAACGGCTGATAATGAATTACTGCTTGTACGTGAGTACTGTGCTGGCACAAACGATTATCAACTTGGCTTCCCCAAAGGCCTAATAGATCCCGGTGAAACACCAGAGCAAGCGGCAAACCGTGAGCTTAAAGAAGAGGTTGGCTTTGGTGCTGAGCAATTAGAGCCACTTAAAAAGGTCTCTATGGCGCCCAGTTATTTCAACGCCACGATGCATATTTTATTTGCCCAGCAGCTTTACCCACAAACACTTGAAGGTGATGAACCTGAGCCCTTAGTGGTGGTTAAGTGGCCATTAACACAATGGCAGTCATTATTACAACAAGATGACTTTACTGAAGCACGAAGCGTTGCAGCTTTGCTATTATTAATGAAGCGCATTGAATCGGGGAGCTGCGAATGAATAATTTACTTGAGCCATGTATTGAACTTGCACAAAGTGCAGGTGCAGCGATTATGGCAATTTATAAAAAAGATGATATTGGCCAGCAACAAAAGTCCGACCATACACCAGTGACAAAGGCAGATTTAGCCGCAAATGATGTATTGGTGGCTGGGTTAAAAGCACTTGCTCCTGATATACCTATTATGTCTGAAGAAACACCGATACCAGCGCTTGCAGATAGACAAGATTGGCAGCGTTACTGGCTACTTGATCCAATGGACGGTACTGGCGAGTTTATTCTTGAAAGTGGGGACTTCGCCGTGAATATTGCCCTAGTAGAAAATAACCGCCCAGTATTGGGTGTTATTTATTGGCCTGCCAAAGGGGTTACTTACTTTGCTAGTTATCAGAACGGCGCATTTAAGCGTAGCAATGGCATTGATGAACAGATTAATGTTGCTACCCCAGACAACCTTACGTTAGCCGTTAGTCGTCGCCAGAAGATAGAGGCGGTGAGCCAATATTTAAATACGCAGTTTACTACGGTTGCTGTGGGTTCTTGTTCTTTAAAAGCATGTATTGTTGCTGAAGGTAAAGCCGATTGCTTTTTACGTATTGGCCCAACGGGTGAGTGGGATACCGGTGCTTCACAAATTATTGTTGAAGAAGCGGGAGGATGTATAACAGATGCTGAATTTAATCCGCTTACGTATAATCAACGAGAGAGTACAGAAAACCCAGACTTCATCGTAATGGGGCACCCAGATTGGGAGTTCCAGAAAATGATAAGTCCGCACCAAAGAGCGCTTTAACCAGCGCTTTGCCTGCTTTTTGTTCGGTTGAACAGCTTTAAGTAGTTTAGGCCTTGCATTCTAATTTTATTCCTATATTATAGCGCTCTCTTCGAAACAGGCTCGCAAATAACACGAAACTGTTAAGAGGAAATTACAGGCGCGGGATGGAGCAGCCTGGTAGCTCGTCGGGCTCATAACCCGAAGGTCGTCGGTTCAAATCCGGCTCCCGCAACCAATTCTTTTACTTAAGATTTGGTGCTGTAAAACTCTAACTTAAGAGATTAAATTAAGTAGTCGATAGACTTAAAATATACAGGCGCGGGATGGAGCAGCCTGGTAGCTCGTCGGGCTCATAACCCGAAGGTCGTCGGTTCAAATCCGGCTCCCGCAACCAATTTTCTAAGAGAATCTAGGTTACTGTTGGTAGTTTATAAAGGTCGTCGGTTCACTCTTCACCTTTCACAGCTCCCGCAACCAATTCTTTAAAGAGTCGGAAGCCAAGTTGTCATGTATAGCAACTATAAATAACTCTGCAATTTCAGGCGCGGGATGGAGCAGCCTGGTAGCTCGTCGGGCTCATAACCCGA
>NZ_JBMMUC010000026.1:0-34033 GCF_049257175.1 Pseudoalteromonas mucoides | reverse complement strand
AGGTCGTCGGTTCAAATCCGGCTCCCGCAACCAACTGAAATAAAATGTAATAATGAATCGACACTCTATATGAGTGTTTTTTTATGTCTGAAATTCAGTGAAATGGATAGCTCGTCGGTCTCAGCTCTCCATTAGCCAGCAAAGGTCGTCGGTTCAAATCCGGCTCCCGCAACCAACTGAAATAAAATGTAATAATGAATCGACACTCTATATGAGTGTTTTTTTATGTCTGAAATTCAGTGAAATGGATAGCTCGTCGGTCTCAACTCTCCATTAGTCAGCAAAGGTCGTCGGTTCGCTCACCATAAACTCTGGCTCCCGCAACTAACTGAAATTACAATTTAGAATATTAAACAGACACGCCCAAAGCGTGTTTTTTTATGTCTGAAATTCAGTGAAATGGATAGCTCGTCGGTCTCAGCTCTCCATTAGCCAGCAAAGGTTCTCGGTTCAAATCCGGCTCCCGCAACCAACTGAAATTACAATTTAGAATATTAAACAGACACGCCTAAAGCGTGTTTTTTTATGTCTGAAATTTAGTGAAATGGATAGCTCGTCGGGCTCAGCTCTCCATTAGCCAGCAAAGGTCGTCGTCACTGCGTGAGGCACTCACTCTTCATAAACTCTGGCTCCCGCAACCACTGAAATAAAATGTAAAAATAAATCGGCTCTCTTTATGAGTGTTTTTTATGTCTGAAATTTAGAGAGTGAAAAGCTTGGGGTACTCTTAACCTGAAGTCGCCCACACCTGGTAGGCCGCTCTGAGCGAGAAGCAGACGGTCGGGTAAACTTGTTTATGGACAAAAATGAGTTAGAGCCGAAGGACGGCTCTGTGCCAACAGCGGACGGTCGTAACCTTAGTCTCTTGTTATACCCTCTCTAGTCATTACACCTTTGGTCACCTTTAACCTGATTGCATATTTCACTAAAAATACTCTCACCAGCATCTTTATATCCATTGCTAGACAAATAGTCAGATATTTCAAACAATGAGTCTATGCCATCTGAAGATTGATTAATTGTGAAAGCTATGTGCTTGTTAAGTTCTTCTGTAGTATTTTCAGAAATTGCATAATGAGCTGTTAGCCTTTGCAAGGTTTCGTTAGGAACAGAAACCTTAAACCCAAACTTTTCAGATAAATCTGTATAGTGTTTTTTTAAACCATCTAATCCTGAAGTTTTTACTTCGTAGGTTGGTTCCCAGCCCGTAAATGTTGATTGTAAAGCATATTGCATAGAAGAGTGTTTAGTGGTTCTGTGAGATTGCTCTGGGAATTTTTGGAATTCAAAAGAACCTTCAGATAAGCTACTTAACTTCTGAGTTAATTCAGTAAAAGGCTCTTGCATATGTTCACCTTCATTTGCGATGGTGATCGTAAGAGGAGCTTTCTTTTTTAAAGCCTGAATTTTTGATTTGGATACCATATCTAAGATGTAATTATCATCAAGAGAAGGACTGAAAGCGAAGTATTTTGAAAAAGCAGGGTTATTACTTAACCAATAATCTAAGACGAAACGGCCTGAATTAGAGTGCCCAGATAAAATTGTATAAGGTGCAACTCGGTATTTATCATTAACAAAGGAAACGACTTCTTTCGCAAGGAAGTTAGCAAAGGGCGTTGTTTTTCCGTTTTCAGGGCTAAGTTCTTTTCCTCTACTTTCGATACCGACAACAATAAAGTTTGGAATTTGATCTTCTAATAAATCAATAGTCGATAAAGTTGAAAGCATATCCCATTGACCGTGCAGTACGTATAGTACTGGGTATGAATTACCTTCATCATGATATTTCTTTGGCAGCTTTATTAATAAGTTTCTTTTTTCACCAAGTGAATTGGACTGCAACTTAATTTCTTCAGCTAACATCAAATCTGATGCATATGAAAACTGTGAACAAAGTAAAACAAAACTAAAAAGCGATACTCTCATTTATAACTCTCCATGTTGATGAAACTCTAGGAATATAATAATAATTTAATAGTGCGCTCATCGCGCATATTTCTGCTGACGCCACGCTCATTTATCTACTTTATATAGTTTTAACAAATTACATAAGGCATTACTATCACTAAGTTTTGTAAATTTTTTAGGTAAAGTTAATGAACCAATATGCGCACAGCGCTCATTTTTATGAATATATGCGCAAGGAGCAGTTTAACTAATCAATTAACAACGATATTTAGCCAATCTCAATGTCCGGTTATCGCTCTTTTGAGGCATTCGCCTAAATACATTTTGGGGCATAAACGAGTTAGTACCACCGTCCCCTTATGGCACTTAGCCGATCTTCGGTTAAACGCGGTAAGTCGGGCTATTTCTGGTAAATTCATCATTATTGTCGGATGGCGTGGCTTCGCCACTTATCCGACCTACGTCAAAAGGTAGGTTGGTTTAGCCGAAGGCGCCACCCAACAGAGTTTCAGATACACGCCTTTAAGGTACACAATTGGCACCAATGCGATTGCCCGATTTGATTATGTCCTACTGTTTAAATCTTACAGAACAAGTAAAGGCTTATTCACTTAACTCGGAGATTGTCATCACTGCGTGAGGCATTCACTCTTCATAAACTCTGGCTCCCGCAACCACGAAATAACAAGTTCTATTAAATCGATACGGCTAAAGCGTGTTTTGTATGCCTGAAATTCAGTGGAACCAATTAGCGAGATATTTTAATAGGTAAGCTGAAGATCAAGTGTAATACGAAAACTCAAACTCCTCTTTAATCTGTTTTTGAAGGAAATAATCTAATTCCATAACTAAATGGAATAACAAAGCAGATTCTATTCTTTTTTTATTCGTCAATACCCCGCTATTCTTCACTCTCAGAGAAATCTTTGGAGCGAGCATTAACGCTTTAAAGTCGAAACAAATTTTAGGCAAAGTGATTCACTTATCTAGAGTAGTCATTTTGCAGTTAACTTTTAGGGTTACGGGGACGAATTCATGTTGTTAGGTCAACTCAATGCAGCGGCAAGCCCGCTATCGCAAGAGCAAGTACAAAAGCTACAAGGTTTAGTGGCTGAGCTTAATCCAATTCAGCAAGCTTGGGTGAGTGGTTACCTTGCTGCGAATGCAAATACTGCAGCCCTTGGTGGAGCTGTGGGCGCAGCACCGAGTGCAGGTGAAGCAGCGGCACTAACTATTTTATATGGTTCGCAAACCGGTAACTCAAAAGGTGTTGCAACTAAGCTTAAAGAGCAGGCTGAGTCACGCGGTTTAGCTGTTAAATTAGTGAGCATGGCCGATTACAAACCAACGGCGTTGAAAAAAGAAAAGTTCTTAACTGTTGTTGTGTCTACGTACGGTGAAGGTGAGCCGCCTGAAGATGCAGAAACACTACATGAATTTTTAACCACTAAGAAAGCCCCTAAACTCGATGGCGTTAAAATCGCGGTAATTGGTTTAGGTGACTCAAGCTATGAATTTTTCTGCCAGACAGCCAAAGATTTTGAAGAGCGCTTAAATAAATTAGGCGCAGAGACAATTTACCAGCGCGCTGATTTAGATGTTGATTACGATGATGAAGCAGCTACTTGGATCACTGGCGCATTAGATGCCTTTGAGCCTGACTTAAAAGCACAGCAAGATACAGGTGGCCAAGTTGTTTCTATGCCATTTGGCGCACCAGCAGCGGCTGCTAGCCAATACACTAAGCAAAACCCATTTGCGGCAGAGCTTAGTACGGTGCAAAAGATTACCGGCCGTGATTCTACTAAAGATGTTCGCCACGTTGAAATCTCTCTTGAGGGCTCCGATATTACTTACACGCCGGGTGACTCTCTGGGTGTGTATTTCTTAAATGATGAAGTATTGGTCGACGAAGTACTTGAACTGACACAAATAGATGCTGCAAGCCCAGTTAAGCTTGGCGATGAAGAGCTAACTATCCGCGATGCATTAATTGAAAAATTAGAGCTGACGCAATCTTACCCAGGCTTTGTTGAAAAGTACGCAGTGGCAACGGGGACACCAGAGTTATTAAAGCTGGTAGAAGATAAAGCGGCAATGCGTGAATACATTGAACCACGCCAAATATTTGATGTGATCCGCCAAAATCCAGCACAAGTCGAAGCACAAACACTCGTTGATTGCCTACGTAAGTTGCAAGCGCGCTTATATTCAATCGCCTCAAGCCAAGCTGAGGTTGAGGACGAAGTGCATTTAACAATTGGACTGGTTGAATTTGACGCCTTTGGCAGCGAACACTTAGGTGGCTGTTCTGGTTATTTAGCTCGTCGTGCTGAAGAAGGTTGTAAAGTAAAAGTATTTAGTGAGCACAACGATAATTTCCGTTTACCAAGCAATGACGAAACACCAGTGATTATGGTCGGTCCTGGTACGGGTATTGCGCCGTTCCGTGCATTTTTACAAGAGCGTGATTCGCGAGAAGCATCGGGTAAAAACTGGTTGTTCTTCGGTAATCCACACTTTACTCAAGACTTCTTGTATCAAGTAGAGATTCAAGGTTATTTAAAATCAGGCCTATTGAGCAAAGTTGATGTGGCATTTAGTCGCGACCAAGCTGAAAAAGTCTATGTACAAGACAAGCTTCGCCAAAACAGTAAGGACGTTTTTGCATGGTTAGAAGCGGGCGCACACATCTACATTTGTGGTGATGCAAACCGTATGGCGAAAGACGTACACAATGCCTTGGTTGATATCATCAGCGAAAATACAGGTAAGAGCTTTGAAGATGCAGATCAGTATTTAAAAGACTTACGTAGCGCAAATCGCTATCAGAAAGACGTGTATTAATCACGTTTCTTATTTTATTTAACAGCTAACAGCCGTCACTGTAACAAATTTAGGATTTAAAATGAGCGAACAAGATAAAAACGTAAAGCTTTCTGATAACGAGCGTTTGAAAAGAGAAAGTAACTTTTTACGTGGCACTATAGAGCAAGATTTAAAAGACGAGATCACCGGTGGTTTTACCGCGGATAACTTTCAGTTAATTCGCTTCCACGGTATGTATCAACAAGATGACCGCGATATTCGTGGTGAGCGTGCTAAGCAAAAGCTTGAGCCACTACACAATGTAATGCTGCGTGCACGTATGCCTGGCGGTATTATCAAGCCTGAACAGTGGCTTGCGATTGATAAATTTGCTGATGAGAAAACCAGCTACGGTAGTATCCGCTTAACAACACGTCAAACGTTTCAGTTTCATGGCGTATTAAAGCCAAATATTAAAGGCATGCACCAAATGCTTAATAGCGTGGGTATCGACTCAATCGCAACAGCTGGTGATGTGAACCGTAACGTACTATGTACCACGAACCCTGTTGAGTCTGAGCTTCATCAGGAAGCATACGATTGGGCAGCAAAAATTTCAGAGCATTTGCTACCAAAAACTAAAGCGTATGCAGAAATTTGGTTAAATGGCGAAAAAGCAGAAACCACTGAAGAGCCGATTTTAGGGTCTAATTACTTACCGCGTAAATTTAAGACCACTGTGACGATCCCACCTAATAATGAAGTGGACGTACATGCAAATGACTTAAACTTTGTGGCAATTGCAGAAAATGGAAAGCTAGTTGGCTTTAACGTATTAGTCGGCGGCGGTCTTGCGATGACGCACGGTGATACTGCTACGTATCCACGTAAAGCGGATGACTTTGGTTTTATTGCCCTAGAAGACACGTTAAAAATTGCTGAGCATGTGGTATCAGTACAACGTGATTGGGGTAATCGTTCAAACCGTAAAAACGCAAAAACTAAATACACTTTAGACCGTGTTGGTTCAGATGTATTTAAAGCGGAAGTAGAAAAGCGTGCCGGTGTTAAATTTGCACCTAGTCGCCCATTTGAATTCACTCACCGTGGCGATCGTATTGGTTGGGTTGAAGGGATTGATGGCAAGCATCACTTAACGCTATTTATTCAAAGTGGCCGTATTTTAGATTACCCAGATAAGCCACTGAAAACAGGTTGTCGTAAAATTGCCGAAGTTCACCAAGGTGATATGCGCATGACGGCGAACCAAAATTTAATTATTGCCGGTGTGCCAGCCGATCAAAAAGCAGTGATCGAAGAAATTGCTCGTAATCACGGATTAATTGACGACAAAGACACTGAGCAACGCAAAAACTCGATGGCGTGTGTAGCATTGCCAACTTGTCCGCTTGCAATGGCAGAAGCTGAGCGTTACTTACCAAGCTTAGTTGAAAAGACCGAAGCACTGCTAGCCAAGCATGGTATCCCTGATGACAGCATTATAATGCGTGTTGTCGGTTGTCCAAATGGTTGTGGTCGTGCAATGTTGGCTGAAGCTGGTTTAGTGGGTAAAGGACCTGGAAAATATAACGTGTACTTAGGGGGTAACCTTGAAGGCACACGTATTCCTAAATTGTATTTAGAAAATGTCGGTGAAGACGTGTACCTAGATGCCTTTGACAAGCTAATTGGTCAATGGGCAAGTGAGCGTAACGACGGCGAATGTTTTGGTGACTTTGTGATTCGTAAAGGCATTGTTGCTGAAGTTAAAGTGTCAGTCACCGATTTTCACGCTTAATTTAAAAGCAAGCGGTAACGCTTGCTGAGGTTTGGAATTTACTATGAGTGAATTTAAAAACATATTACAGCTCGATAAAGAAAGCCAAGTTGCTTTACTTGCTGATGCTAACGGCATATTAAAAGATATGAGCGCTGAGCAGCGTGTTGTATGGGCGCTGGATAATTTGCCTGATACACAGTTTTTATCATCAAGCTTTGGTATTCAAGCTGCTGTGATGTTGCACTTGGTAACAACACAGCGCCCAAATATACCTGTAGTACTGACTGATACTGGGTATTTATTCCCTGAGACTTACCAGTTTATTGAGCAGATGACGGAGCGTTTATCACTTAATTTAAAAGTGTATAAATCAACGTTAAGTCCTGCATGGCAAGAAGCTAAATTTGGTAAATTGTGGGAGCAAGGCGAAGCGGGCATTAAGCAATATAATCAGCTTAATAAAGTCGAGCCGATGACCCGTGCTTTAAAAGAGATTGATGCTGGTACTTGGTTTAGTGGCCTGCGCCGTGATCAGGCGTCTACCCGTGCAGATAAACAAATTGTTGAAATCAGCCGAGGAACAGTGAAGGTTTATCCAATTATTGAATGGACTAACCGCGATGTGTATCAATATTTAACTAAGCATGATTTACCTTACCACCCACTTTGGGAGCAAGGGTATGTGTCTATGGGCGATGTTCATACAACCCGAAAACTAGAACCAGGTATGACGGAAGAAGAAACGCGCTTCTTTGGTTTAAATCGTGAATGTGGTCTACATATTGATGGTGATGGGATTTAATCCTAAATAGTTCTCTGAATATTCCTAAAACGCAGCCTAGCTGCGTTTTTCATTTTTGACTACAGTATACTTAATAACCACGACTTTATACGTGCTCATAATGAAACAAATTTTTGTTATTTTACTGCTTTTAATATCTAACCAGGCATTTTCTGATACCTTTCGCGTAGCTTTGCCTGACGAAGATTACCCTCCTTTCCATTTTTCAGGTAGTGATAGAAAAGGCATTTTAAATCATGTTTTATCAAGGTTTTCAACAGAGTCAGGCTATGAAATAGAATATGTATATGTGCCAGAAATGCGTTCAGCTAAGTTAGTGCATAATAACGATGTTGATGCCAGAATGGAGTCCGAAATATGGCAAGTTGATAACCGCCAATATTACTGGAGTGATGGTATAGCTCCAGTTGAGGATGCTGTCATTGTTGGCAGTGATGTTGATCCTGACATATTTCAGGCCAAAAATAAGTCTGCTTCAGGGGTTTTACTAGGTCGCTATGGTTATATATACCCGCAATATGAGTCATTAGTTAAAAATAAGATTTTTCATCGAGAAAACTTTTATTCAGATTTAACAATGCTGCAGAGCCTTCAAAGTGGTACTTTAAAGAGTAAGCGATTTGCGGTTATGTCTCGGGCAGTCTTTAATTGGTATTGTATAAAGTACCCTGAGTTTAAAAAGCTAAATATTAGTGATTTTAATGTAGGAAAAGCACCTCTTCAATTGCAGTTTTCGTATACCTCGAGAGGTAAAGCGCGCGCCGATGCATTTAATAGTTTTTTAAAAAAGCTGAAAGATAGTGGTGAGCTTGATAGAATTATTGCTCGCTACCAATGAGGGTAGTTTTTAGTTCATATCAACTTATCTCAAAGGATTGAAAATGAAGTACTTTGCATATCTAGCTGTGATGGTATTGCTTATAAGTGTTGTGGCGCTATTTTACTTGAAGCGCCCGGATGGGCAAGCATGGCTAACTACAGAGCAAGTAACAAGTAAGTCTGACGCTTTAAAAGAGCAAATGGTTGCGCTTTCAAGTGATACGCTTGATCAAGCTGTAAAGTTAGTTACGGACACTAGTAGTAAGGTGGTGGAAAAGGTTACATCTGGTGCAAAGCCTTCTACAACTGTCATATATAAATGGCAAGATGATACTGGGCAATGGCATTATTCTGATCAACCCAACCCCAAGGGTAACAGTGAGCAAGTGGTATTAGACCCAAATGATGTCACTGTGGTTGCGGCTGAAGACACTTCAATACTTAAAGGCAGTGCTAAGTCAGGCGGGATCCCACTGAAAAAATCTCCCACAAGCGCTTATGATCCCATCGTTATACAAAAATTATTTGATGATGCAGAGCAAGTAAAATCACAATTAGAACAGCGCAATAATACCCTAGAACAATCGCATTAAGCTATTTTAAGGGCAAAACTTAGTATTTTTAGGTGTTTAATACCAAACATTACTTTTCTTTTTGATGGGGCTTTTCTAATGAGAAAAGCGGCTGTTCGATGAGTATGGGTAATTTATACTGCTGAAGCCAATTTGTAGTTATGGCTTTGAGCTCACCTGAGCGTATTAATAGCTTTAAGCCTTGATCAAATTTATCTCTTAGGTCTTTATCGTGAAACAGGATAAATGATCCCTGATAGTCTAATAAATCTAAATAAATATAATCATTAGGATCCAGAGCAGTTAAGTGGGCTGTGTGCCAGTAGAAGACTAAGTAATCACCCACTCGAACATCAATCTTATTCTTATGAAGTTGCTTATTGAGGGCTTGTTGATTCCCAATCTCTATGTATTTCACCGACTCTAGCTGCGTAAGTTTACGATACTCATTACCAAATAAGTCAGATGCACCTATAAAGCTACCAATAGTGAGGTTATTTAAATCATGCAGGCTTTCAACTTTTTTAGTCCAGTGTTGAGCGGGTAGTATTACACGATTTAAAAACTTAACTCTGTACTTAGATGGGTAGCTATTAACGGGCGGTAAAGCTGTGTAGTTAATAGCGATATCCGCAGTTTTACTTACAAAATAACGCTTTATAGCATCATTATTTAGTGGTATCAGATCTAACTTCTTATATCCATGTTCAGACAACACTTTTAAAAGTACGAGGTCAAAATAGCCCTCACCACTTATTCCTTGTTCTGAAAAGTAAGGTGCAAAGTTACCAGAGGCAATTGTAATCTTTTGCTTAGCATGACTGAAAGTGCAATAAATACATAGCAGTAACTGAACAACGACCCTAAAACGTTTACTTATCTGTAGCATTGAGCGCAGCCTTTGTCAGTTTATTATGCTCAGCTTCAAGATGCATAAGGTAAATTGTTAAGTAAATCTTTGTTGGTAAAGAGAATAAAACACCAATAGCGATACATACCGCACTGAATGTGATTCTTTGTACACTATTGCTAGCACCAAACAAGTCAGATACAAGCAAGTAGTGACCGAGTAATATTAGACACAGCCCTGAGATTATAAATGCTTTAAGTATTTTAGTAATGGATAGATTAGGCACACACTCTTCACCTTAGCTTTCATGTAACTAAGTGTAGCTAATAATATGGAATGTGGTTTGTTTTGAATCAAATTGGGGTGGATTGGGGGTTGTAAGCAACCCCCATTTATTTATTGATTTACTCTTGCAGCATATTTCTTAATACATACTGTAAGATACCGCCATGCTTATAGTAGTCCCACTCTTTCGGTGTATCAATACGGACATCAGCGCTAAAGCTCACTTGCTTACCTTCACTGTTGGTAGCAATGACACTGACTTCATTAGTTTTGTCATACAAGCCTTCAATATCGAATTGCTCTTGACCTGTAAGCCCTAGTGATTCATGACTTTCGCCATCTTTAAACTGTAAAGGCAATACGCCCATACCAATTAAGTTAGAGCGGTGAATACGCTCGTAACTCTGTGCAATCACGGCTTTAACACCTAATAATAAAGAACCCTTAGCAGCCCAATCTCGTGATGAGCCCGTGCCATACTCAGCCCCTGCAAGAACGACTAAAGGTATACCTTGCTCTTGATACGCCATTGCTGCGTCGAAAATACTGGCAAGTTCATTATCTGGTTGCGTACGTGTTACGCCCCCTTCGGTACCTGGCGCGAGTAGGTTCTTTAATCTTACATTGGCAAAGGTGCCGCGCATCATCACTTCGTGGTTACCACGGCGGGAGCCATAAGAATTAAACTGTGATTTTTCAACCCCATGCTGTTGTAAGTATTCGCCAGCAGGCGCGCTGGCTTTTATAGCGCCAGCAGGTGAGATGTGATCGGTGGTCACTGAGTCGCCTAATTTAGCCAAACAGCGTGCGCCGCTAATACTTGGAATACCCGGTGGTTCAACACTCATGCCATCAAAAAATGGCGCTTTTTTGATATATGTAGATGCATCATTCCAGTCATACAATTTGCCATCAGGTATCTTAATTTGTTGCCAGCGTTCATCACCTTTGTAGACATTACCGTAGCTACTAGCGAACATTTCCTTCGTGACTGTTTTCTTAACTAATTCGTTTACTTCACTGACACTTGGCCAAATATTTTTCAGGTAAATATCATTGCCGTTACTATCTTGTGCTAAAGGCTCATTGTATACATCGATATCAGTACGACCTGCAATCGCATAAGCAACGACTAAAGGAGGAGATGCTAAAAAGTTCATCTTCACATCTTGGTGAATACGTCCTTCAAAGTTGCGGTTACCCGATAATATAGAGCTAACGACTAGCTTGTGTTTTTGAATTGCTTGAGAAATTTCATCGGGTAGTGGCCCTGAATTACCAATACATGTGGTACAGCCATAGCCAACAAGGTTAAAGCCTAACGCTTCTAAATCATCCATTAACTCAGCGTTTTTTAAGTAATCGGTCACAACTTGTGAGCCAGGCGCTAATGAGGTTTTGACCCAAGGTTTTACATTAATGCCTAACTGACGCGCTTTTTGTGCGACTAAACCAGCAGCTAAAATTACACTTGGATTAGAGGTGTTAGTACAGCTAGTTATGGCTGCAATTACGCATGCACCATCGTTTAATTCAAACTCTTGGCCTTTAAAGTTAACCTTTGCTGCGCCCATAAATTGCGCTTCATCAACGGGTTCGTCGGGGTTTGTGGTTGGCCCTTCACTTTCTATACGAGCTTGTTGTTCATCGCTCTTATCTCGCGAGGCCATTCGCTCATCCTGAAAATCCTTTAAGTGATCGCCAATTATATCGCCGGCTTTATCAAGAGCGATTCTGTCTTGCGGGCGTTTAGGGCCAGCTAGGCTTGGCACTACATCATCAAGTTTTAATTCTAGCTTATCGGTGTAATGAGCTTCATCGCCAGCATTACGCCATAAGCCTTGGTGCTTGGCGTAATCTTCAATGAGCTTTAATTGTGTTTCATCACGGTTAGTTAAGCGTAAGTAGTTAATTGTTTCGTCATCAATTGGGAATATACCGCAAGTAGCACCATACTCTGGTGCCATGTTAGCGATAGTTGCACGATCCGCTAATGATAAGTCAGCAAGGCCATCACCATAAAACTCTACAAATTTACCTACAACACCATGATTGCGCAGCATCTCAGTTACAGTGAGTACTAAATCTGTTGCAGTGGTTCCTTCAGGTAGGCGGCCATCAAGCTTCATACCGACCACTTGTGGGATCAATAAGCTAATAGGTTGGCCAAGCATAGCCGCTTCGGCTTCTATGCCACCTACACCCCAACCAAGTACACCTAAGCCGTTGATCATAGTCGTGTGAGAATCCGTACCAACAAGCGTATCAGGGTAAGCAAACTTTTGGCCGTTGCGCTCCTCATTAAATACCACTCGTGCTAAATATTCTAAATTTACTTGGTGAACAATACCGGTAGCGGGTGGCACTACTTTTAAGTTATCAAAAGCAGTTTGGCCCCAACGTAAAAATTCGTAACGCTCTTTATTGCGTTCATATTCGAGTTTGGCATTTAAATCAAATGCGCCATCATCGCCGTAACCATCAACTTGTACTGAGTGATCGATAACAAGTTCCGCAGGAGAAAGGGGATTTATTTTGGCCGGATCACCACCGAGTTTTTCCATGGCATCACGCATTGCGGCTAAATCAACAATTGCTGGCACACCTGTGAAATCCTGCATCACCACACGCGCGGGAGTAAATGCCACTTCGGCGCTGGGTTTAGCCTGAGGGTCCCAATCAAGTAAAGCTTCAATGTCTTGCTTCTTTATATTGACGTCATCTTCATTACGTAACAAGTTTTCAAGCAGAACTTTGAGCGAAAAAGGCAGTCGCTTGGCTTTATCCCCGAGTCCCTGTAATGAATGAATGTGAAATTGCTCACCGTTAATAGTGAGTTGTTTTTGGGTGTCAAAACTATTGCTCATTATATGCCCCTTTATGATACCGGTTAGGTATGATGAATATCCTTAAATCGTAAATTTAATCGCTTACTTAATAGCGTAACCTCTTAATTATTTAATCAATTGCAAAGTGCATACCAAAATAAACTTGTGTTATTTTTATACACTTCATTTAACTGATCTGGTCCTTAATTTTCATATTTCAAGTAATCAGTATCACGAAGCAGTCATTTCGAAAAAATTATTTTAACCAACCTTTTGTAATACCCTTATGACTGACTAACAGAAGTAATATCGCGATGATAATGACAAAAATAGGCATAAAAACGGCGCTTGCGCCAAGCAGTTCTACACTGTTAATGATAATAAAGTTATAAAATTGTTGTACGGCAATAGCCGCTAACGATAATGCAAATACACTGCGAGCAAGGGAGCGCTTAAGAATTAAAAGTATCGCGCCAAAGGTGCCTCCAAATACCGCAATTGCGAATGCAACTGTTGACCAAAGAGGCGTGTCAGAATATGCAGCTTGTTGTTCTACAGGAAGTTTATTTATCATTTCAGGTGTCATCAGCATCTGCATGATAAAGGCAATAACACCTAATAAATTCCAAACAAGCGCTGCCCAAGCGGTGCTTTTTAGCCAGCTTGGCGGGGTAGGGTTCGCCATAATTACCTTCTTAATTATTATTCTAAAAAGGTAATTAAAGACGACGGTGAGTTAATTTACAAGCTAAGGCGTGGGCTTAAATCAATTAACCAAATGAAATAGGGCGACGACCTGTTTTTTCATCTACTTTTGGCTTTTTGGTGCGTTTGCGCTTACTTTTAGCCGGTGTTGTTTCTGTAGTGCTTGTTTTTGTTACCTCAGGTTGCGTATTTTGTACTGGTCTTTGAGCCGGAGTAGCATCTTCACTTAATGTTAATTGAAACCATTCACCATCAAATTCAAGTACATCACCACTGTATAATTTTTTCCGCTTTATTGTACATATTTCATGGTTAACACCAACATAGCCTTCACTAATTAGGTTCTTTGCTTGGCCACCACCTTCAACTAAATCAAGAACTTTGAGCAGCTTGCATAGTTCAATGGGTTCTTCTTCTAATTCTATTTCAATGTATTCGTCGTTCATGTTTGGTCTCATAGAGGCAGGGCATAGCCTTTATTATAAAGGCTTAGAGCGAATTTTGCATCACACCTTGTACAGTACAAAAGATTTATCTGATTTTTATTTTTCGGCCTTTAAAAAAACTGCAGCAATAGAGCGTTAAGCTGCAGCTCGTAAATCTGGCCTGTTATTTGCCAATACATGATTCAAATTTTATCAACGCTAGATAGCAGCAACCAAATGTAAGTGCTATTACATTGAAATGGAGTAGAAAATGGGCGTAAGATTAGCAATGCGAAAAGAGTTAATGGGTTTAAATAACTCGGATATGTTAACTGCCGATGATGTCAGGACACACCTTACAAAAATAGTGAAGCAACAACCGCAAAGTACACAAAAGGGCTTTTCGGTTATTTCAAAATTTAACGATAACCATAGTCAATTAGTAAGTGGCGATAATAACAAAGAGCGTTTGCTTAAGTTCGAACGTCATCGCTTGTTTAAAGATGTGTTATACACCCGCCAAAGTGTCGATGCGTGGTTAAACAGTCAAATGAATTAAGTTGCTTTTAATAATCACCTTCAATAGACTACAGATGTAATCATTTGGAGGTGATCATGAAAAATGGACTTTTAATATTTATTTTGCTCGCATTTTTGGCTGCATGCCAACAACCCACAGTTTATATTTTTAGCGAAAACTTGCAGGATGAACAACGTCAGCAGCTTGATGTGGCGCTAAAAGCACAATCACTACCTTATGAGTATGTCGAGCTTGAGGTGCCAAGAGAGTTTGGTGCTGCGACATTGATGTTAGCAAATGACAAGATTTTACGCACACAAACGCAGCAGTTAGCGGCCATTATGCAAGCGCTGGGATACCAACCTGAAATAAGTTATACAACACGCGCAAATCATTTTTATGGTGATGGTAATATTGGTTTTTATCTAAAAAATGTAGATCCAGATAAAACATTTACTATGCCGAAAACTGTACGTACCAGCGAATGTGAAAAGGATGAGCATAACGATTTAGCGGTGAGTTTTACTTCTCAACATGCCCAGTTCACGTTAGCCAGCGGAGCAAAGGTGATTTTGCAGTGGGAGTACTTATATGGTTATTTGGTTATCTATTACAGTAATTACTCACAAACTTATACTCATTCAAAGCCATTGGTTACGACTCCTTTTGGCCTTAAGTCATCAGATACATACACAATCACAGCGCATGTTAATAAGCCAAGTTGGCTAAACTGTTCGTTGCAGGTCGTGTATATGGATTAAGAATGGTTTTCAATATGTTCACTAAGCTTAGCAATACGCTCGCTCATACCTTCAATAATACGGTCTTTTATTTTTTCTCGAATGACATTAGGCAGCCGCGTTAGCGCTTGTGGTGTGATTGCAAGGACAATGGTATCGCAGGTGGCACGGGCGCTAGTACTGCGCTCGCGGTTGTTAATAAATGCACCTTCACCAATAAACTGTCCGGGCTCGATAGTGCCTAAATCCACCAAGTGACTGTGTTTAAAAACGACAATCGCGCCACTAAGAACAATATATAGTTGCTTATCGTTATCGTATTGTTTAAATAGAAACCGATTTTGATGAACTAAATATAAATGACTGAATGATTCAAGTAATACCTGCCGCTCATTAAGGGTAAACTCTTTAAAAAAATTCAGTCTATTGATAATTTCCATCTGTTTTATTAATGGAATGTGCTCGATCAGCTTCATGGCGCATCAATACCGTTAGTCATCTTGTTTAACTAATATTGCGCTCTTTTAATTTACGGGTCAATGTATTGCGCCCCCAGCCAATCTTAACCGCCGCTTCTTGCTTGTGCCCAGCACAGTTAGCTAAAGCCGTTTTAATTAAGCGGGTTTCTAGTTGTGCCTGTACGTTTGGCCAAATGTTCTGTTTACCTTGTTTCAGCTCTTGATTTAACCATTGTTGGAACGAATCTAACCAGTCCCCCTCTTGTTGAGAAACTTCGGCTTCGAGAATTTCGGGTGGTAAATCTTGCTCACTTATAAGCTCACCCGGAGCCATTACAGTTAACCAGCGGCAGGTGTTTTCTAATTGACGCACATTACCTGGCCAGCCGAATAGGCGTAGCTGTTCAGTTGCTTTAGGACTCAGTATTTTGCTTTCTACTTGTAAATCTTTAGCGCTTTTGTGTAAAAAGTGCTGTGCTAATCGTTCAATATCTTCAGTGCGCTCACGTAAAGCAGGAAGACGTAGCCTTACCACATTTAAGCGGTGAAATAAGTCATCTCTAAATTTGCCTTGTTTAACTAGGTCTTCAAGATTTTGGTGTGTTGCAGCTATGATCCGTACATCGACCTTAATGCTTTGATGGCCACCAACACGATAAAATTCACCATCCGCTAATACGCGTAATAAGCGAGTTTGAACATCCAGTGGCATATCGCCTATTTCATCTAAAAATAGAGTACCGCCGTTAGCCTGCTCGAAGCGACCTTTGCGAACACTATCTGCCCCAGTGAAAGCGCCTTTTTCATGTCCGAACAACTCAGACTCAACTAGTTCTTTAGGGATGGCGGCCATGTTAAGAGCGATAAATTGATTTTCTTTACGCGGGCTGTGATTATGTAGAGCACTTGCGACGAGCTCTTTACCTGTACCTGATTCACCATTAATCAATACGCTCATGCTTGAAGCAGATAATTTACCAATAGCACGAAACACTTCTTGCATTGCAGGGGCTTCACCAATGATATGCGCACTTTTAGGCGGGGCAACCTTACGTTTGGTTTTTTTCGCTGAATTTGCACGACAGGCACTTTCAACTAAAGCTACAGCCTCATTTAAGTCAAATGGTTTGGCCAAGTATTCGAACGCACCTTTTTGGAAGGCGTTAACCGCAGAGTCTAAATCTGAATGAGCGGTCATTATGATCACAGGTAAACCAGGGTTTTGTTCTGCGATTAACTCAAGTAATGCCATACCATCCATACCTGGCATACGTACGTCAGAGACAAGTACTGTTGGTTGGCTAAATTTTAGTGCGCTCAATACATCTTGTGCATTGGCAAAACTTTCTGTATTAAACCCTGCACGAGATAGCGCTTTTTCTAATACGAAGCGAATAGATGCATCGTCATCAACAAGCCAAACTGTTTTCATGGGCACTCCACATTAATTAATCCACAAAGGGCAGATATATATTAAATTCTGTATGACCAGGCCAGCTATCGCATTCGATATAGCCATTGTGTTGATCAATCAAGGTTTGCGCAATTGAAAGCCCTAAGCCTGAACCACCTTCTTTATTGGTGATCATTGGGTAAAATAAGGTTTCTTTAATATTGCTATCAATACCTGGTCCGTTATCTGATATTTGGATCAGCAAAGCTTTTTTAGGTGCTTTACCTGGGCGACGCTGCTGATGGCTGATACGCGTTTTGAGCTTAATTACTCCGCCATCGACTAGTACTTGTTGTGCATTGCGAATAATATTTAATACGACTTGTTGAATTTTACCTTGGTCTATATATACGTCAGGTATACTTGGGTCGTAATCTTTTTCTAGGCTAATATTGGCATTGCTGTCGAGCATACTAAGCTTTACAACCGATTCTAATGTTTGGTGAATATTACCGTGTGACTTCTGTGGTAATTGATTCGGGCCAAGAAGCCTATCCACAAGTTCTCTTAAACGGTCTGCTTGCTCAATAATTAGTTCTGCACATTGATCGCGCTCTTGCTGATCAACCTCATACTGCAATAATTGCGCCGCTCCGCGAATTCCACCAAGAGGATTTTTAATTTCGTGTGCAAGTCCGCGAATTAAGTTCCGCGCGGCTTGATATTGATGCATCTGGTTGGACGCTTGATCATGGCGGATTTCATCGTCCGTTTGGCGACACTCAAATAAAATATAATACTCGTTATCAAGTTTTACTCGTCTTGCACTAATAGCTAATTTAGCATGGCGGGAGTCCACGAAGACCACGTCAGCTCTATGCTGGTGGCAATCTACACCATCCATTAAAGCGTATTTAGCAATGCGCTCTAAGTCTACGGAATGGTAGTTAAACAGGCTATCAAAAGGCTGATTAAGAATGCGTTTAGGACCAAGCCCTAGCAGCTCACTGGCACTATCATTGACGTAAACGAGAGTAAAATTTTTATCGAGTAAAATGACTGCAGTTGTTAGGTTTTTCCATATGCTGGTTAGTAGTTCAGGACTGAATTTTTTATTATTGGACATTATTGCACCATTTTAGTGCGTTGATGATAGCTAGCAGCTTAGCACATATATTTATAATCAGAGCGCTATTATAAAAAATAGCGTAGGCTACAATGATGACTGTCGATGCATAAAGAATACACTCTTGGGGCTAACCGATAGTACATTGCCTTTTGGGTCAAATAATTTAACCTGTAAGGAATGCTCGCCTCGATCAACGTTACGAAGTGCAAAGGTGCTAGTGTTACTGGGTTCTGCGTAGGCTACGCCATCAACGAATAATTGAATTGTAAAGCCATTCTCAAAGCGTGGTGAAATTCGGCTGGTCACATATACTGAGCCGGTATTTTCTCTAACGGTTTCTTCATGGGCTGGAGATGCGACGACAATTTTAAAGCTTTTAGTGGTGGCAGGTTTGGCTTCATTTAAGATGCTGGTATCAGTGGTAGGCATAGCAAGTATTTGGCTTGTTAATTTAACTTCCTGTGCACCCACTTTAGGAGTGTCAGAAAAAACAACAGCGCCATTTTTATCCTTCCAAGTATAAATTTTTTTATCACCTGAATAACCATAAAAGCTGAATAAAATTGTCGTCAGCAATACCAATATCTTTGTTTTCACTCTTTAACCCTGCGTTTTTTGCACTAATTAAACTCTAGTGGAGAATGAAACATTTTGCCATAAAAAAAGCCCGTAAAACGGGCCTTGAGAACACACATATATTATCTATAACTAGACAATTTTAGCTACAGCGTATTAAACGCTGTAGTACATTTCAAACTCAACAGGGTGAGTTGTCATGTTAAGCTTTTCAACTTCTTGAGACTTAAGCGAGATATAAGCATCGATTAGGTCGTCAGTGAATACACCACCTTGAGTTAAGAACTCACGATCAGCATCAAGTGCTGCTAGTGCTTCGTCTAGTGATGCTGCAACTGTTGGAATTTCAGCTGCTTCTTCTGCTGGTAAGTCGTATAAATCTTTATCCATAGCATCGCCAGGGTGGATCTTGTTTTTGATACCGTCAAGACCAGCCATAAGCATTGAAGCAAATGCAAGGTAAGGGTTAGCAGTTGGATCTGGGAAGCGCACTTCGATACGACGACCTTTTTCAGATGGTACTACTGGAATACGGATTGAAGCAGAACGGTTACGTGCTGAGTATGCAAGCATTACTGGCGCTTCAAAACCTGGTACTAAACGTTTGTACGAGTTAGTTGAAGCATTTGCAAAAGCGTTGATTGTTTTAGCATGCTTGATGATACCACCAATGTAGTAAAGTGCATCTTCAGAAAGACCGCCATACTTATCACCTGCGAATAAGTTTACACCATCTTTAGCTAGTGATTGGTGACAATGCATACCAGAACCGTTATCACCAACGATTGGCTTAGGCATAAACGTCGCTGTTTTACCGTATAAATGAGCCATGTTGTGAATAACATATTTCATTTCTTGGATTTCATCTGCTTTTAATACCATGGTATTGAAGCGAGTAGCAATTTCGTTTTGACCTGCTGTTGCAACTTCGTGGTGATGTGCTTCTACAACTTGACCTAGTTCTTCAAGAACTAAACAAGTCGCTGAACGCCAATCTTGTGAAGAATCAACTGGTGAACATGGGAAGTAACCACCTTTAACACCTGGACGGTGACCTGTATTGCCGCCTTCGTATTCTTTGTCTGAGTTCCATGACGCTTCTTCTGCATCAATTTTATACATAGAACCAGACATATCTGATTTGTATTTAACGTCATCAAAAAGGAAGAATTCAGGCTCTGGACCAAATAGTACTGTGTCAGCGATACCTGTAGATTTCATGTATTCTTCAGCGCGCTTAGCAACAGAGCGCGGGTCACGCTCATAACCTTGAAGTGTAGAAGGCTCTACAACGTCACAACGTACGATTAGAGTGGTTTCTTCTGTGAAAGGGTCAAGTTTAACTGACTCAGGAACTGGCATTAATACCATGTCTGATTCGTTAATGCCTTTCCAGCCCGCGATTGAAGAACCGTCGAACATTTTACCGTCTTCAAAAAAGTCTTCATCAACTTGGTGATGAGGAATAGAAACATGTTGCTCTTTACCTTTTGTATCAGTAAAGCGTAAATCAATGAACTTAACGTCATTTTCTTTAATAAGATCTAAAACCGATTGTGACATGTGTCCTCCAACTGTTGGGTTTTATAATTGCTGCATAATTGCTTTTGTTCTTTAGTAAGCTGATTCTGTGCCATGTTTATAACTAGCTGTTTGCATTGTTAAAAAATATAAGTGCAGTAAATAAACCCACATTAAAGCACCATTTTGGTGCGAAATATTTTCATTTTGGTGCAATCTTTACAGGTTTCATTTTGCTGATATTTTAAACGCTCAAATCAGCATAACCTAATTGCAAAATAGTGCCAAAAATATCCTCAAAATAGCTCAAAAATTGATTTTTAGAAAATAAATGAAATTTAATTCATTTATTTGTCATATATAAAACAGATACTTAGTAAAAGTATTGAGAAAGTTTTGAAATTTATATTGGATAAACTTTCATCCATGTCATTAATGAGGGATAATATGCGCCCTTTTAAATCCTATGCTGGGACATCTGGTGAAAACGCAGATGAGTGCGTAGATCTTGCAGGATCAATGAGAATAAACTTCTCTGAGTAAATATATGAGCATCGAACAGTTAAGAAATATAGCGATTATCGCGCACGTTGACCACGGTAAAACAACTTTGGTTGACAAACTACTTGAGCAATCAGGTACATTAGAAACACGCGGCGGTAACGAAGAGCGCGTGATGGACTCAAACGACATTGAGAAAGAACGTGGTATTACCATTTTGGCTAAAAACACGGCCATTTCTTGGAATGACTACCATATCAATATCGTAGATACCCCGGGACACGCCGACTTTGGCGGTGAAGTTGAACGCGTACTTTCGATGGCTGACTCAGTATTATTACTTGTTGATGCTCAAGAAGGTCCGATGCCACAAACGCGTTTCGTAACGCAAAAAGCATTCGCGCAAGGCTTAAAACCAATCGTTGTTATCAATAAAATTGATAAACCAGGCGCACGTCCAGATTGGGTTATGGATCAAATCTTTGATTTATTCGATAACCTTGGCGCAACTGACGAACAGTTAGACTTTAAAGTAATCTATGCATCAGCTATCAATGGCTGGGCAACACTAGATTTAGACGAGCCATCAGACAACATGGAACCTATGTTTAAGATGATCGTTGACGAAGTATCACCACCGGATGCAGATCCTGAAGGTGACTTCCAAATGCAAATCTCTCAGCTTGATTACAACTCGTATAAAGGTGTAATCGGTATCGGTCGCATCAAACGTGGTTCTGTTGCGCCTAACCAACAAGTAACGATTATTGGTGCTGACGGCACGACTCGTAACGGTAAGATTGGTTCAGTACAAAGCTATCTAGGTCTTGAGCGTATTGATACAGATAAAGCTTTCGCTGGTAACATCGTAACAGTTACTGGTCTTGGCGAGCTTAAAATTTCAGATACGATTTGCTGTCCTAACAATGTTGAAGCATTACCACCACTAAGTGTTGATGAGCCAACAGTAACAATGACGTTCTCTGTAAATAACTCTCCGTTCTGTGGTAAAGAAGGAAAGTTTGTTACTTCACGTAATATACGTGAGCGTTTAGACAAAGAATTAGTACACAACGTTGCACTTCGTGTTGCAGATACTGATAACCCAGATAGCTTCCGTGTTTCTGGTCGTGGTGAATTACACCTAGGTATCTTAATCGAGAACATGCGTCGTGAAGGTTACGAGCTTGCTGTATCTCGTCCAGAAGTAATCTTACGCACTGTTGATGGCGTGTTAGAAGAACCGTATGAAACACTAACAATTGACTGTGAAGAAGAGCACCAAGGTTCTATCATGGAGCAAATTGGTCTTCGTAAAGGTGAGCTAACTGACATGGCACCAGATGGTAAAGGCCGTATGCGTATGGACTTTATGATCCCAAGCCGTGGCTTAATCGGTTTCCAAACTGAGTTCATGACATTAACTTCAGGCTCTGGCTTACTTTACCATACGTTCGATCACTACGGTCCGCACAAAGGTGGCGAGCTAGGTGTTCGTAAGAACGGCGTAATGATTGCAAACGCAACAGGTAAAGCACTTACTAACGCATTATTTAACTTACAAGAGCGCGGCCGTTTATTCATCGGTCACGGTGTTGAAGTTTATGAAGGTATGGTTATCGGTATTCATAGCCGTGATAACGACCTTACAGTTAACGCACTTAAAGGTAAGCAACTTACTAACGTTCGTGCATCTGGGACAGATGAAGCACAAACACTTACACCAGCACTTAACTATTCACTTGAGCAAGCGCTTGAGTTTATTGCTGATGATGAGCTAGTAGAAGTTACACCTGAGAACATTCGTATTCGTAAACGTCATTTAACTGAAAATGAGCGTAAACGTGCGGGCCGTGCTCCTAAGTCATAATCTATTAATTTAGAAAAATGATTTCAAAAGCCGCTGTATTGCAAAATACAGCGGCTTTTTTGTGGGTTTTAGTTAGCGAGTTTAAAGTTTTAAAGTCCAGTTAGACTTTGAAGTGCTTTATTATCTAGCGTATTTGATAATCTCCAATACTCCAATGAATAACTGATGTGAGTTGAATGTACTAGTCAAAATCATATTTTATGTATATTGTATACTATATGTTGTGATTAGTTTAATGATATGTAATGACCGACTTTAATAAAGCTTTCCAACTAGAAAAGCTTACAGTTGATCCTACGATAGATAAGTTGAGTTGTGATGGGGAGTCGATAGATCTTCAATCTATGGCTATGAGGATTTTATGCCACCTCGCGAGTCGAACAGGACAGCTTGTAACAAGAGATGACTTGAGAAATCATGTTTGGGGGAATGCTACAGTAAGTGATCATACAATTAATAATCACATTTATAGTTTGCGTCGAGCACTGGCTCAATTAGAAGCAAATAAGAAATATATTCATACGGTAACAGGTACAAATGGTAGTGGGTACAGATTGAATGCTTCAATATTTCAAAGCAGGAATAAAGTCGCTAATAGCTTAAGTAATGAACTCTGTAATGTTGTAGGGCTCATTACAAAAAGAATTTATGAGATTAAGAGTTGGCATCATTATCGCTATATATATTTAAGTGTAATACTTGTCTTAATTATTGCTCTTACTTTCTATCTATATATGGCTAAGCCTAATAAATATAGCTTAGTTACCTCAATGACGCATAATGATGGGAGAGTCCAAAGTCTTTCTGTAAGCGATGATGGCCAGATTTTATTCTTTTCACATCATTTAGCTAAGCATAATGCCTGGCAGCTTTATGCAAGCTATACAGACGATTTAGAGAGTGTAAGCAAAGTTTTTAGTAGCTCCTTCAATAACGATAACTTTGCTAGTGTATCTCCTGATAAAACTAGGGTTGCATTTGTTAGGTACAATAGTAAATTTGCTGGCATTTATTTAGCCAATTTTGACTCAAAAGAGCTAAGAGCAACTAATGCTAAATTACATATAACTCTACCTATTCATAATATCTCACCTTCAATAAATTGGCTCAATGATGAGCAGTTCTTCTTCAATATGAGTGAAGTAGCTACAGCGCCTTTAAAGCTTTATTTATATGATATCTTTCAGGCTAAGTTAGAACAAATAAGCTCCCCTGAATTAGCGTCTCAAGGTGATTTGTTTGCCTCTATATCACCAGATAAGCAGTGGCTGGCTGTAATGCGCGCTAATAATATGCAAAGTTATACAATTAATCTTTTCAATATTATGGATAGAAAATTTATACCGACCCCTATTTCTCTTTATGAAGAGAGAGCAGGGTTTAGTTTTAGTGATAATAGTACATCACTTTTTTTTGTAGATGCTGAAGGGTATTTGTCAAACTATGATATTGCGACTCAGCAAGTAATCAAAATTACAGAGAGAGCATATTTAGGCTACTGGCCAACTAAAATAATAGGAAAGCCGTATATAGTCATGCAGCAAGAGGGGAGAAATGAGTCGTTTGCAAGGCAAATAGTTAAATATGCTAACCCATTAAAAGGTGGTGATGGGGTAGGTAAAGTTCTTGTTAGAAATAAAATGTCCCTCCATGGCATTGCAGAAGTGGGCAGTGGTAGGCTAGTCTTTGCTGCTGTAACCCCCAGTAATAAAGTGCAATTATGGCAATATGATAAAGGTAATATAAATCAACTAGCAAAGTTTAAAGAGCGATCGAAATATTATTCACCACTTAGTATTAATTGGAAAAAAGGCACAAATAAAGCGGTGTTATCGATAAATCACACATGCCAACTTATAAATATAAAAACGGGCAAGGCTACCCCTCTTTGCCCTGATGGAGAAAATTTATATACAGGTAGGTTTTCTGTTTCAGGTAATGAGTTTCATTTTATTGAGTCAATATATGGCAATTCTAGAGTCATGAAAATGGGAGGCTCAGGGTACCCATTAAACATAGTTACTGCGATACCTAATGCAGACAGTATTGCACAATCTCCTACGGGGGATTTCTTTTACAGTAGGGCTGATAATAATGATATTTACCACTACAACCCAATCACAAAAAGTCATACTAAAATCATCTCAAGAGTCCTTAGTGCCAATAAAAATGATGTAAATGACTTTGTTGTATTTAATCATGGGGTCTACTTTATCGACAAGAGTGATACAGTGAAAAGTATAGTCTCTTATTATAATTTTGATACAAAAACAATTGAAGAACTTATCTATAGCAACGCTAATTACTTCGAAGTTGCTTTGAGCGATGATGAGCAACACCTGTATTTAATCGAGTCATATGATAAGAAGAGTCATTTATTCTTAATGAAAGAATAAGCACGCAAGAGATTTTTATCAATCAACAGACCAAATATTTAAAAATGTTAACTAATATTGATGGTAATTATTACCTTCAATATTAGCCTAACCTAACCCTCAAATTTTACTTTTACTCGCCTCACTTGCACTTTATAGAGCTTGTTATTAGCTGCTTTAAAGATATCTTTTTGAATCAGTTGTCATCATTTAGCTCTGTTTTCCAATTATCTTGTTTACATCCTGGTAACTTTCATTTACCTTTCGTGTATATTGCATTCAATATATTTTATCTTATAAGTGTTGAATAGCTCTATTTTATTAACCCTTGAGATTTGAAGATTCTCTTGGGAAGTAAATGAAAATACCTAAACTGTGAAACATAAGTTGAGAAATGTTTCTTCTAAAGATCGAAAAGAATGTACTGACACAGGAATGTCTTGATTCTTCACTTTCAAATAATACTTAAAGAGAAAAGTGCATGATTAAAACTATAAACTCAGTGGGGGCCCTAGCTGCATTTATGCTTTGTGGCTTCCAAAACGCATCTGCGGCAACTATAAATGAGGTGTTTACTGAATCTTATCAATGTAATTCTGTGAATTTACGAGCGCAAAGCGGTATAACACAACAGCAATTAAGAAGTAGTTGCGATGAAATATCTGAAACTGAAACGGATTTTTACAGTTTTTTTAATACCAGTGCTAGTTCCCC
Organism: Pseudoalteromonas mucoides; assembly: GCF_049257175.1. Classification (NCBI taxonomy): domain Bacteria; kingdom Pseudomonadati; phylum Pseudomonadota; class Gammaproteobacteria; order Alteromonadales; family Pseudoalteromonadaceae; genus Pseudoalteromonas; species Pseudoalteromonas mucoides. The sequence continues at coordinate 8,451 of NZ_JBMMUC010000026.1, read as the reverse complement.
GCTGCCCAATGACAATAATACTACCTTAGATGTTTATATTTACTTATCAAGTGCAGAGTATAAAGCTAATGGCCAAGCACATTTTGGAATTAACACTGATAATGGAGGAATGTACTTAGAGGGGACGCCATCAAACTCGGCAAACCAAGCGAAATTTATATCGCACATTTGTGAGGATAGTTGGGTACCTTTTTCTTGTGCTTATACAGGGCAGGTATATAACCTACAACACGAATATGTACACTATTTAGATGGTCGTTTTAATGTCTCAGGCCCCTTTGGTACTTTTACATATAATGCGGGATTGACTGAAGGCTTAGCTGATTTTCTAGCTAATGGTACAAACTATACAAGGACACTCAATAGCCTCTCTGGTAAGGAGATTCCTCCTTTCTACAATATTTTGAGTGCGGACTATAATCACCCTGATTTATATCAGTGGGGTTATATGGCGATTCATTATATGAATGCAAATCATCGAAGTGATTATGACGATATAATTAATGCGCTTCGGTCTGGGAGTACTGCAACTTATCAAACAACCTTAAAAAATGTTTCAGACCGTATAGGCGATGGTTTTTCTGATTATGTGCAATCATTAACATCTGCGACAGCTATGAGTTATGTTGCACTTCCTGAAGATAATAACTTTGGCTCATGTAATTTGGAGCAAAGGTATATTCGATATGTAGATGATTCTTCTACATCTAATCTGTCAGTGCTAAATAATACTTCAGTCCCGTTAAGATTAATGTGGATTGATAATGTTACTGGAAGTGCAGGAACACAAGAAATAGCATTATTAACGCAAGGTCAGCAATACAATAATAGCTTTTGGCGTGAAAACGATCGCTTTGTCATGATGAGCGAAAATCGAGAGTGTGTTGGGGTTGGTATTGTTGGGCAAACAGCTAGTTTTTCGGTAGAGCCTAGTTTAGTTAATAACTTAGTGCCTGACACTTTGCCTGCAGCTAATGAGATTGGTTCATGTAGTTTAGAAAGGCCTTATTTTAAAACTACAAATACCACTAATGTAACTGTTACAAATAACTCAAATGAAGTCATGCAAGTACGGTGGGTTAACTATGTAACTGGTGCGCGCTCTGATACTGTTTATGCAACACTTAACGTAGGTGAAAGTTATACAGGAACTACATGGCAGGCTGGTGATAGAATGGTGTTTGTTGATTCATTGAATAGCTGTAAAGGGGTGGTTTCTCTTACACCAGGTGAAAATGTATATTCTATAAATGGTGATGTTCAAAATAATGCGCCAACAGCAAATATTAACGGTACTTATAATGGGGTTGTAAATATAGCCGTTAGCTTTACCAGCGCGGGTTCTACAGATAATGATGGTTCGATAGAGGCTTTTCGTTGGGATTTTGGTGATGGTGCAGTGAGTACACTTGCCAACCCTAGCCACGCTTATAACTCACAAGGGGTTTATGATGTACGTCTTACTGTAACTGACAATGAAGGGGCAACAAACACTACAAGTACTAAAGTGACTATTTCAGCAGAAGATATTATACCAGGGAATACCTTACCAAATATATGTACTACACAGGCGCCTATTACTGGTGGTAATTTAGTAGCTGGTAATACTGTTTGTTTAGGTAATTCACCAGTAATTTGGCTTAGTATCGCAAATATTAGTGGCCATGACAGTGTTAAAATCAGAACGTCACACGGTTCTGGTGATTTAAGTATTAATTATGATAATTCAGGTTGGCCTACAGGCACGAATAGTGATGATGGTATTTCGAATGATATTGGAAACAGTGAGTGTATTTATGTATCTGGAGGGAGTAACTACTGGGGTAATCTGAAAATTTCTAATTCGAATGGAACTGCATCTATTTTAGTTGAATTTGACACTCCTGGATGTAATGTTAATGAAAATCAGAATACGCCCCCAACAGCTTATTCTAATAGTTCATATTTAGGTACTGTGAATAACTCGATAAGTTTTAGTAGTGCAGGTTCATCAGATACTGAAGGGCCAATAGTTTCATATAGCTGGAACTTTGGCGATGGAAAAATCAGCACTTTAATGAACCCTAGCCATACTTATACAGCTGTAGGTGACTATAATGTGGAGTTAACAGTTACAGATAGTGATGGTGCTACTGACACGGTAGTAACTACAGCTTCTATAAGTGCTGAGCTCAGTGGTGGTGATGCAGTGATCGATGCTTGCGCAATAGAAAGCCCTATATCGGGTTGGATTGAGCAAAGTGATGATATTTGTGTACCCAGCGGCTCTTGGGTTAATGCAATCACATACTACGGTATTAACGTTCCATTGGGCACAAATAAAGTTGTCATAATGACAGCGCATGGATCTGGTAACGGAAATTTATATTATAAATCATCTGGTTGGGCTAGTGGGAATAGTTATGATCAAAGGTCTGACAACCCGGATAATGCAGAATTCATTACGATAAATAATCCTCGAGCAGGTTATCATTATTTCAGTATTGTTGGTGAGCATAATGGGATGTCAATTAAGTTTGATTTTGAATGATTCTTAGCTTATTAGCACTAGGGTTTGGAGAATCCTTTGTGCAGGTTGTATTGAGGTGAACTAGTCGTAGTGTATTGTTTTACAGGTAAGAAAGGTCTGATATGTGCCCCATTCAAATAATGATAGGGGCGCAGCATAGCTAATCACTACGTGTTGAACTGCGGGTCTTTATATAGCGACTAACTTTTTGCCTAATGAGGTTAAACAAACGGCTTAACCTCAATGTTTTCTTAAGTATATCAGTGGAAGGCGTAGTCCCCTGATTAGCTTACATACTTTATTGTACGGCTAAAATGCTATTTGATTAAGTAAATCTAACCTCTTAGAAGTCAAAAAACCTTAAGCAGCACTTTTCATGTAGCAGAACATTTAATCTCGAAAGATAATTATACCTAATTTAATCTGAATTCTGCATAGTGAATCTATCTCCAACGGTTACCTTCAACGCGAGCTACGTTGATTTTACTTTTAATTAGAAAAGCGTCTAGCATGTAAATTCCCCTCGTTATTCCTAATATTACCCGCGAGATAATCAAAAATGTTTTTTAGATATCCATGTCTTTCTTCGTAAATTAACCCAACTTAAAATAAATAAATTGTAAATGTATTGCATTGGCTACGGTTGAAAATTGACTCGTTAGCAGGTGGAGTCTAGGGCTTATTTGATATCAGCTATTTTTTAGTTAATTGGTGGAGTAAAGCATTGTGCTCACTTTTACTCTTTGGAATTTCTATGTAGATTTGTTTCATAATTATGTTGGGTAAGAAAAAAATTAGCTCTGTTTAGTAATTCATGTTCGTTATGTTTTTTAAAGTTTACCATTTTATATCATCTATCATCACGATTTATCATTATGTTTTAAAAGTTCTTTTATTTCAGTTTATTATGGTGGTTTGAGATTTTGTTTTTAGTGTTTTTTGAATGCTTGATTCTATGTTTTATGTAAGTTAGTTTTTAAAACTCAGTTGTAAATAAAAAGTAAATTTTATGTTTTTAAACTAAAGCATAAAGAATAGTTAACTAACTTAGAATGGTGAAAAAATGAAACGACCCCCATTAAAACTTGTGAAAAGCCTGATAGGCTCTTTTCTATTTATCTCATACTATACATCCGGTGTAGAGTTACCAGATATGTGTGCAACTCAAGGGGCGTCGACTTCTATAAGCGATGGATCCCCTGTTTGTATCAATGATGATGGAGTTGCATATTTAAGTATTGCAGGAGCAAGTGATCATAACAGTATTGCTATCAGCACAGCACATGGTACGGGAGATCTTAACTTATATGTAGATCAGGGCCGTTGGCCTAGCACTGCATCAAACAGTACCGCTTATAGATCACTAACCACAGACTCAAATGAAGAATGTGTAATTATTAGTAATCCAAATCAACATTGGTTAATGATTGCTATATCTGGAGAGCGAAGTAATGCATCCCTTGTTGTTGATTTTGGTGCGACTACTTGCCGAAGCAATAACGAATTACCTAACGGCGGTAGTGAAAACACAGGTACTTTAGCTGCTCCTAGCAATTTGCAAGCAACAGTTAACGGAACAACCATTAATTTAAATTGGGATGATAATTCAAATAATGAGAATGGCTTTGAGATTCAACGATCAAGCGCAGGCTCTTCTTGGCAAGTAATATCAACGGTGGGTGAGAATACCACAACTTATACAGACACAGGCTTAGCTGAAGATACGACTTATTATTATACAATGTTTGCTCAAAACAGCACGAATAGGTCTGGTTGGAGTAACACTATAAGTATGCAAACCAGTTTGTCAGATCCTATTAGCCCTGAACCCAACCCTAACCCCAATATATTACCAGATATTTGCGCTACTCAAGATCCAACATCAGCAGTTTCATTACAGGATGGTGTTCCTGTTTGCGTTCCTGCAGCGTCGTATAAGCTAGGTTTTAATGTTTCAACATTCAACAAAAATATAACTAGTATTGCTTTCAGTACCGCCCATGGTTTAGGAAACTTAACACTTGCAGCAAGAACAGATGGTTGGCCTGTCGATGGAGATGATAGTACTAGGTCGTCGCATATAGGTAATACTGAGTGCGTTATTTTAACGCAGCCAGCAAATGGCTGGAATAATGTCAGTTTAGAAGGGTTATTTAAAGGGGTTAGTGTTGTTGCCGACTTCAATGCAACTAATTGTCGCGTCACTCCAGGGTTAGTAGATCCAGGTAATGATGGATACGATTATGAGAGTGTCCATGTCTTAGTTTATCCAATTAGATTTCCTGATCAAGATTTAGAGTTTAGTACTGCTCAAATTAATGCTGAAATGCAAAAAACTAAAGAGTACTTTACTGAGCAATCATATGGTAATTTCAATTTTACGTGGGAGATAAAGTCAAAAATTACGATGCCTCATGACCATGACTATTATAATTATGATAAGTCTAAGTGGAATTCAGGTTATAAAGAAGAATTAATTAATACTGGAATAGATCCTAATTTTCCAGGTGAAGGCACCATAATAATGGTAACTGCACCGCCTGTAGGTACACAAGCAAGTTACTTTATTAACTCTCAAGCAGCTCCTCCTTTAATGGAAATCTATACATATAAAGCTGGCACTATTGCCCATGAAGCGGGTCATGCATTGGGTTTGCATCACTCAATGTCTATCGAGGGTGGGAGCAGTACATTAAATGGAAATAGTAATGACATAGTTACTAATTACGGGAATGTATTTGGTTTAATGGGAATGGGTGCTCACTCTTTAGAAGAAATGAACTTAATGTATAAAGGGTATTTTAAAAATTGGATTACAGAGACTGATGTACCCACTGTCACAACTTCAGGAAAGTATAGAATATATGCTTTTGATCATGGCACCAGCAATGGCCATAATGCGCCTGGCCCAATAGGCCTAAAAATAAAGTCAGGGGATGGAGATAAAACATATTGGGTAGAATATAGAACCACACAAAATGGTGAAACAAATACACCTCCAGAGTCTCAATTACGTACTCCTTTATTGCAAAGTGGTATTCTTATTAATTTACAAAACTACATGGATGAAAACGCGGCTCCTTGGTATAACCATAACTCATTATTGTTGGATGCAACTCCAAACTCTCGAAGTTCTGGTTGGTCGTTAGAGGACTTTAATGATTCACCACTACTTCTGAACCAAACGTTTATAGACCCTTGGAATGGCTTTAGTATTTATCCAGTTGAGGTTGGTGGTACATTAGGCACTGCAAACGCTTGGATTGATGTTCAAGTTACTATTTACTAATACGAGCTTAGAAGAAATACACATTCTTAATGTGTATTTCTTTGTTGCTTAATAATTAATGTGACGACTACTATTTATAAAATTTAGAGTTTTACCGCTCATACCTACAATGCTAAAGTGTGGCTAGTGCACCAAGGTGATTTTGCCAAATACATCTGCGTCTATAAATCCACGGTTTCTATCGCCGTTTACAGGTTGGACTTCGTGTGAGCCCATAAAGTGTTCGCGCACTTTGCTGCCATCGTTATCACAGTAGGCGAGCATGAACCCGATAACTTGTTTTGCCGTTAATTTAATAGGTGTATTTTGCCCGTCTTCTTTATAGTTGTTTGGATAGAGTTTGATCGCCACTTCCCAAGTAATGTTATAAGGTGGCACGGTATTTCGTTTCCAGCTACTTACTAAGTGTTCTGTGTATAAATGGGGCTTTTTATCAGGCCCAAAATCGGCGGCTTGGTTATCAAGGCCTATATGGTAAGCAAATGCAGTATGATTAAATTGATGGTTACCACCTGATGCATCACTGTCAATAAATATTTCTAGCGCGTCGTCATCCCAGTATTTTTCCGTTGGATCTGGGTGCGTATCAATCAGCACATCATCAGTAATATCGGCCTGTAAATAAAGGGTGTTTTCATCCCAAAGTAATTTGTAGCGGCCTTTAAAGTCTTTATCTGAATTAGGCAAGGAGCCATCCATAAGGTATGGCATAGGCTGCCATGTTGCTTGGTCCCATGCGCTTTCAGCAACACCATCAATAACAATAGGTGTTGTTGTATGCTCTACATCGATAGCCAAGGCGGCATTGCTCATTAAAATGCTTAAGGTTAGTGCGTGTATTTTCATGTAACTCTCAAATATTCATTTTTATTAATACTGTCTGAAACATTATTTGAAAACAACAGGTAGAGAGGTACAGATGCTAAATAACAGTTGTAGCAACGTTCAGGTGGAAAAACAAATTTTTACATTTATTAGTATTAAAAACAGGTAAAGTAACTGCGTTGCTTACATTAATACATATTCAAGGAATTATTTTGGCTAAAGCATTACTTTTAGTTATGGCAGTGTTGTTATCAGGCTGCACTTCTTCACAAGTGATGGAATCAGGTTGTGATTTTGTTGTTGGCAACGCGCAAAGTCAGCAGCGACAAGTGCAAAATAGTTCACTCGATAGTTCTGACACAAACCAAGAAATGAACATGATTAACGGTGTCTTGAAAATGTTACTTGGGCCAATAAGTCGCTCGCTGGGTGATGATGAATGCAAGGCGCAGGAGCAATTGCATGAGTACCCAAGTGCCGCTTTATAAAGCGACACTTTCACCTTCATTTAAAATATAAAGTGGCGTTTGAGCATTCATCTCGTCGTACATGTGCAATAGGCGTAGTAGTGCGGAGTGACTACTATGATCGCCCATTTTCCAACTTGAATTACCATAACCCCATGGGATCATCACTTTACAGTTGAGATCTTGTGCAGCTGTTAGCGCATCTTCAGGTGTGGTATGAACGTACCTATACCAATCTCCATCTTCTTCATGATAATAAGAGGCAATAGGTATTAAACAAATATCAATTTTGCCATATTTTTGCTCAATATCGCTAAAGTGCTGCGAGTAGCCGCTATCTCCGGCAAAAAATAGTGTTTTACCATTTTGCTCAAGCAGCCAGCCATTCCATAAGTCTTTATCGTGATCTTCATAAATAAAAGGCACCAAAACACGGCTACTAAAGTGATGGGCAGGCAATGCATGAATGGTTAAATCATCAACCGTGGTTTTTGCATACCAAGCCATTTCGCTTATATTAAAGCCACCGGTTGGAAAGTTATCTGCCATCCCCAGAGGTGTTAAATAACGGGGCACATTACCTATTTCTTCGATATCAGCTTTATTAAAATGGTCATAATGAATGTGCGAATACATCACTGCGTCTAAGTTCTTTAGTTCGCTGTTTGTTAGCCAATCGCCTGGTTTACGATAAAACCCTGACGCGAGTCTAAAGGCTAAATCAACGGGAGAGTCAAATTGTTCTTTGACCGGATCGAATACGACTTGTTGTCCGTTGGGGGTTTTTATCATAAATCCAGCATGACCGAGCCAACGAACAGTGAATCCGGTATTTAAATTTGGCGTAACTTGTTTAGCAACATACTGGCAGTTCTCAGCTTCTTCTTCACATTGTAAATTGATATTACTTGGGTAGCAGTCGCTTTTACAACTAATCGGGTAGGCTTTTTCACCGGGGTAGAGGTTATGATAACGGCCTTTACGTTCGCCGTCTTGATGTAGTGGAATAACCGTATCTGGGCCAGCAAGTACTTCGACACGATTAGCGGCCGCGCACGCTGTTAAAAAGCCAGTTAGGGTGATGAGACTAAGGATGTTTAACTTCATTATTGTAACTTTTTAATTTTATTTTGATAAAAGTGTACCAAAAAGAAATGCTTAATAAATATTTAAAAAGTAACAAAAAATAACAATAAAAAGCCTGCAAAATGCAGGCTTAATATATGATTTTCTCGCCAAGAGGACGTTCAAAATTCTGTGTCAGCTTAAATTCTTAAATATCGAGTACGCTGTCTAAGCGTCCTTCAAAATAAATGGCCAACTGAGATAAACACAAGCTCCAATTGTGGATTGGCATGGTC
>NZ_JBMMUC010000025.1:0-57521 GCF_049257175.1 Pseudoalteromonas mucoides | reverse complement strand
GTCACTCAGTTTCAATTGAGACTCTAAATTTTTTGCCTTACTTAGCGAACTAAGCTCGGCTGTTAGAACTCAATCTGTACGAGTGCCCACACAGATGATTGCTTTATATTGTTAAAGAACGTTTGAGTTGCCTTAGCGACTCAAGGGAAGCGAATCTTACGCCTTCCTATTTTTTTGTCAACACTTAAGTTTAAACTTTTAAAAAATCTAAACTCAAGTTTTACTCGACTTACTAAGTGACTTGCTTGCCTCGCTAAGCGTTGCCTGCTCTGCCGTCTCAGTGGGGTCGCATTATAGGGAGATACAAACTTTACGCAAGCGTTTTTATTCATAAATGTGCATTTAATTTTTCCACTCATGATACCCAAAAGAAATTGACAACTTACTAACAAAACCCTGTGGATAACCTGCCTTTTTTCATCTCTACACTAAACTATCTGTTCAGCTTATGGTAACTTGCCCGCTGTTTTACATACTCGTTCATTAGGCATATAACATGATAGATATAATAAATAGTATAAGTGGACTATTATGGGGTCATATTCTCGTCTACTTATTAATAGCAGCTGGACTGTTCTTTACCATCAAACTTAAGTTCATTCAATTTGCGCAATTCCCTCACATGATTAAGGTCATGTTTAATTCTCGCCAATGTGATAAAAATGGCATCTCATCATTTCAGGCCTTTTGCACTTCTCTCGCAGCGCGGGTAGGTACTGGTAATATGGCAGGCGTTGCTGTAGCACTTTATTTAGGTGGTGCAGGTGCTATTTTTTGGATGTGGCTGATTGCATTAATAGGTATGGCTACCAGTTTTGCTGAAAGTACTTTAGCACAAGCGTACAAAACACGGGATGAACATGGTAACTTTCGTGGTGGTCCTGCTTATTACATGCAATATGGTTTAGGTAAGCGCTGGATGGGAGTAATATTTTCGCTGTGCCTGATCTTAGCATTTGGCTTGGTATTTAATGCAGTGCAATCAAACTCAATCGCCGCTGCTTTTGAGGTTGCCTTTGACGTACCCAAATATATAGTCGGCATCGTGCTCGTTATTGGCTCCGGCATTATTATATTTGGTGGGCTTAAAACGATTTCTCGATTTGCTGAAATGGTTGTGCCTTTTATGGCTCTCGCTTATTTGCTCGTCGCATTATATGTTTGTGCTACAAACGCCGCAGAACTTCCTAGTGTATTTATGCGGATCATAAACAGTGCATTTGGATTAGAGCAAGCTGGCGCTGGGGCAATCGGCTACGGTGTTATGCAAGCTATGATTCAAGGGATCAAGCGCGGTTTATTTTCAAATGAAGCAGGTATGGGTAGTGCCGCGAATGCTGCAGCTACTGCAACACCTAATCCTCCGCATCCGGCATCACAAGGTTATGTGCAAATGCTGGGTGTGTTTATCGATACTGTAGTGATCTGTAGTGCAACTGCTGCGTTGATATTACTTTCTGAGCAACTTATCGCAGACTCTGGTGTTACTGGTATTGCTCTAACACAGGCCGCGCTTGAAGAACACGTTGGTAGCTGGGGTGCCGTTTTTGTCGCTATTGCAATACTATTCTTTGCGTTTACTTCTATTGTTGCTAACTATTCATATGCAGAAACTAATTTGCTCTTTTTAGAGCACAACCATGAACATGGTATGCTTATCTTCCGCATAATTGTACTTGCAATGGTGATGTTTGGTTCTGTGAGTGAGCTAGGTCTTATTTGGACTTTAGCTGATATTTCCATGGGTTTGATGGCAATAGTCAACGTTATTGCCCTGTTTATGTTATCTGGTGTCGTATTCTGGCTTTCGAATGATTACAACGCACAACATAAAGCCGGAAAAATTCCGAGTTTCGATCCAACCCAGAATAAACAACTTGATCAAAGCATACCAAAAGGTATTTGGCATAAAGACTAATAGCTATAGGTGTTAACTAAGGGAGCCTCCGTGCTCCCTTTTTAGTGTCTTGGTTTCATTTAATTTTTGTTTTCTACGATCAGCATAAAAATCCCCATTGCCTTATCTACTTGCTGCGAGTCAAATTTAGCTTCCAGTTCTTTGTTTAGTTGTAATTGTTGTTTAAGAGCTAACTTCTGTGCCGTTGACATCAGTTCTGAAGAGCTAGTTTGATACTCTTGTATTGCTGTCATCACCTTTTGCAATGCCCGTTTATCAATATTAGCAATAGAGAGTGAAGACAGTTTCTCTTTGCCTGATGCTATTTTATCTTGAGTATGTTCGACCATTTGGCTGACTTGCGTTACTAATGTACTGACCTCACTAATTTTAAGGACATCGCTTACAGTAGATAAAACAATTGCGACTGGTATTAAAACTAATGAAAGCGCTAAACATTCACCAAATACAGCTCCTACCCAGAATTGGTTAAGACCCTGCTTAAAGTTCTCCATACAGTAGTTATCTTAAACGCATTGATGGATTAAATGTATAGTATTAGATTTGAAATATGAATTTATTTGTATGATTTAGTTTAGAAGGTTTTTCTAATAGAAGATATAAAGTGGTGCCCGAGGCCGGACTTGAACCGGCACGACTTGTTAGTCGAGGGATTTTAAATCCCTTGTGTCTACCAATTCCACCACTCGGGCATCGAGTTTGCTATTTAAAGCATGTGGAGTAATTAAATGGAGGCGGAACCCGGAGTCGAACCGAGGTGGACGGATTTGCAATCCGCTGCATGGCCACTCTGCCATTCCGCCTTAACGCTTCCAAATAATTTGGAGCGGCACACGAGGCTCGAACTCGTGACCTCGACCTTGGCAAGGTCGCGCTCTACCAACTGAGCTAGTGCCGCATTATTAAGTATTTATCTTACTTTCAATTATCTTGGTAAAATAATTAAAAGTGGTGCCCGAGGCCGGACTTGAACCGGCACGACTTGTTAGTCGAGGGATTTTAAATCCCTTGTGTCTACCAATTCCACCACTCGGGCATCGAGTTTGCTATTTAAAGCAAGTGGATAAAACTAATATGGAGCGGCACACGAGGCTCGAACTCGTGACCTCGACCTTGGCAAGGTCGCGCTCTACCAACTGAGCTAGTGCCGCATCATATTAATTCTAATTTTTACATAAACTAATTTATGTAACATTGTTTTTATAAATTACACTTGGCGATGTAATTAAACCACAAAGTGGTGCCCGAGGCCGGACTTGAACCGGCACGACTTGTTAGTCGAGGGATTTTAAATCCCTTGTGTCTACCAATTCCACCACTCGGGCATCGAGTTTGCTATTTAAAGCATGTGGAGTGTTGAATGGAGGCGGAACCCGGAGTCGAACCGAGGTGGACGGATTTGCAATCCGCTGCATGGCCACTCTGCCATTCCGCCCCAATACCGGGGTTAGCCTTTAAGATAAATTGGAGCGGCACACGAGGCTCGAACTCGTGACCTCGACCTTGGCAAGGTCGCGCTCTACCAACTGAGCTAGTGCCGCTTAATACTTGTAAACTGTTAGCTTGTTGGTTCACGACTATATCGTGATAAAACATTCTAGCAACTTACCAGTGTTACTTTATTTATCTAAGGGGCTATGCCCTCTCAACACGGACGCATTCTACAGAGATTATTAAACGCGTCAATACAAAAAATGCTAGTTTTGAACTGTTTGATTATTTTTTATCTAAAACGGTGCGTTATTAGACGTTTACAATCAATTTTTAGTCAATTCACTCCATGCAGCTACTAAATATTGCAGCATTGAACTCAATGTTAAGAAGGTTGCAATGTACAATAAGCCATAGCTTAAATACATCATCCACGTATCGTACTGCCAGATCAGGCCTATTATGGCTAACATTTGTGCAGCTGTTTTGATCTTGCCCATATTTGATACAGCAACATTCCCTCTTTTGCCCTGCTCAGCCATCCATTCGCGTAAAGCCGATATAACTATCTCGCGACTGATAATGATTAGCGCTGGAATGGTCATATACATAGATTGATAGTAACTAGATAGTGCAACAAGTGCGGCGCACACCATTACTTTATCTGCTACAGGATCTAAAAATGCACCAAAGGGAGTTGATTGCTCAAGCTTACGCGCTAGGTAGCCATCAAGAATATCGGTTATTGATGCAAGCCAAAAAATAAATGCGGCAGCAAAAAACGCCCATGAATAAGGTAAATAAAATATCACCAAAAAAATGGGGATAAGAAAAAGTCTAAAGGTTGTGAGTGTGTTTGGAATATTCCACATAACTACTTGGAGATGTCTTTTTTTCTATATTCGCACGAAGGGCTAGCCCTTGTCATGCAAATGATTAAATATCTTCTCAGCCATGTCAGGGCTGATCCCAGGAACTTGCTTTAATTGGTCTATATTAGCAGCTTTTACACCCTGCATGCCCCCTAAAAATTTTAATAAAGTTTGGCGTCGTACAGATCCCACACCACTTATCTCTTCTAACAAAGATTGTGTGCGTTGTTTTTGACGTTTATTTCGGTGCCCTGCAATTGCAAAACGGTGTGATTCATCACGAATATGTTGGATTAAGTGTAAGGCCGGTGCATCAGAATCCATAGGAATCGTTTTGCGACCACCATCAATGAGTAATGTTTCTAAGCCTGGTTTACGACTCGTCCCTTTAGCAACACCAACTAACAACGGCATTTTAACATGTGGCCAAATTTCAAAGTATTGCTCAGCTCGAGAAAGCTGCCCTTTACCACCATCAATAAATATAACGTCAGGAATTTTATCTTCATCTACAAGCTTGTTGTAACGCTTATTTAAAGCAAACTCCATCGCGGCATAGTCATCGCCCCCTGTGATCCCTGTTACATTAAAGCGACGATACTCTTTGTTATTTGGACCTTGGGAGTCAAATACAACACAACTCGCTACTGTGTTTTCACCCATAGTATGGCTGATATCAAAACATTCCATTCGATTAATATCATCTAGTCCTAAAGTTGCTTTAAGCTGCGCATAACGTTTATTAATGGAGTCGATAGTACTTTGTTTAACACTGATACTATTTAATGCATTTTTATTCGCAAGCTGTAAGTACTGACCGCGCTCACCTCGGGTAACAGTTTTTAAGTTAACTTTACGCTCACTTATTTGGCTCATTGCTTCACTCAGTACAGGCGCTTCTTCAAGCGCAAAAGGTAAAATAACTTCTTTTGCAATTCGCCCCGTGGCCCCTGGCGCTAAATAGTACTGCCCTAAAAATGAGGTTAAGATTTCTTCTTGTGTTGAATCTTTAGGTACCTTTGGAAAGTACGTTTTACTGCCCAATACTTTATGATCGCGTATCATTAATAAATGAATACCGTTAAGTCCATTTAAATGAGCAAAGCCAACCACATCCATCTCGGCGTAATTACCTGAGATCGATTGCTGTTCTTGCATCTTACGCAGTAACATTATTTGGTCGCGTATCTTCGCAGCAAGCTCAAAATGTAAAGCTTCACTAGCAGCTTCCATTTTACTTATAAGTTCCGCGATGACTTCGTGAGACTTACCCGTTAGAAATTTACGAACATAATCGACTTGTTGAGTATATTCTTCATCACTTACTTTATTAACGCATGGCGCTGAACAACGCTTTAATTGGTATTGTAAACACGGACGGCTACGTGCACGATAGTAAGCATCTTCACATTGACGAACAGGAAAAATCTTTTGCATTAAGCGCAAGCTTTCTGACACTGCACCTGCACTAGGAAAAGGGCCAAAGTATTCACCTTTGACCTTTCGGCTACCACGGTGAAACGCAAGTCGGGGATGCTTATGAGAAGTTAATAAAATATAGGGATAAGATTTATCGTCACGCAGCAATATGTTGTAGCGCGGTTGGTATTTTTTTATTAAATTATTTTCAAGTAACAGCGCTTCGGTTTCAGTATTCGTTAAGGTAATGTCGATACCACAAATATTACTAACCAACACACGTGTTTTACTGTCTGTTACATTGCTACGAAAATAGCTACTAACACGCTTTTTAAGGTTTTTTGCCTTACCAACGTAGATAACTTTCTCTTCACTATCAAGCATCCTGTATACACCAGGTTCACTTGATAGTGTTTTTAGAAAGTGGGCATGATCAAATTCGGCCATAAAACAGATTTAGTGCGAACTGTCTATGTCGATCATTTTATGGCGTATAGCCAAGTGTGTAAGCTCAACATCACCGCTTACATTAAGTTTTTCAAACATGCGATAACGGTAACTATTCACTGTTTTAGAACTTAAATTAAGGCGTTCAGCAATATCCTGCACTTTTTCACCTTTGGTGATCATTAACATGATTTGTAGTTCACGCTCAGATAAACTTTGGAATGGGTTTTCGTCAGTGCGCCCTGTAACTTGTGCTAGTGCAATTTGCTGGGCAATTTCGGGGGCGATATAACGCTGGCCTGCATTTACGGCTCGAATGGCATTTACCATTTCATCAGAGCCTGCCCCTTTAGTTAGGTAACCATGTGCACCAATTTGCATTACTTTACTTGGGAATGGATCTTCGCAATGTACCGTTAGCACAATAATTTTAACATCAGGGCAATAGCGGCAAATTTTCTTCGTCGCCTCTAGACCACCAATACCTGGCATGTTCATGTCCATTAAAACAATATCAGGTGAATGCTGGCGGCAAAATTGCACGGCCTCTTCACCTGTTTTTGCTTCTCCAACCACTTTGAATCCACGAATATCATCTAATATACGTCTGATCCCTGTGCGTACAAGCTCATGGTCATCAACTAAAAGCACATTAATCAATGGAACACCCTCATATAACCTAACAGCATGTCATAACGACAATTTAATGCGTCACATTAACACATAAAAGATGAAACGATAAATGTATTATCGTTTCACAATACGAATTTAAGATGACGCTTTTTCACTAAAACGGTCAACCCACAAAGCAATTACACCATCACCGGTTACATTACAGGCAGTGCCAAAACTATCTTGTGCTAAGTAAAGTGCAATCATCAGCGCAACAGCACCCTCATTAAAACCAAGCATACTCGTTAATAAACCCAGCGCTGACATTACCGCGCCACCTGGTGCACCAGGCGCTGCAATCATCACGACACCTAACATCATAATAAATGGCAACATACCAAATAAAGACGGCACATCCATACTAGGTGATAAAAACATCACCGCCATCGCACACGTTACAATCGTGATGGTTGAACCCGATAGATGAATGGTGGCGCACAGTGGAACTGTAAAGTTAGCAACATCGTCTTTTACATTATTTGCTTTACTTGCACGCAATGACACAGGAATGGTCGCAGCACTCGACATAGTACCTAGCGCTGTAAAATAAGCAGGAAGCATATTTTTGATTAATTCAACAGGGTTTCTTTTTAATAAAATACCACTACCAATATACAGAATGCTTAACCACAGCCAATGCATAACTAATGCTGCAACAAGTACCACACCAAAAGTTTGTAACGTGTCTACAACAGTCCCTGCAACCGTCATTTCAGCGAACACACCGGCAATATAAAATGGCAACGCCGGGATGATAACTTTTGCCAATAAACCATCAATAACATCACGCCCCTGATCAGATACCTTTTTCAGCGTTTCTAGTTCAAGTTGGCTCATACCAATACCAAAAACAAACGCTGTTGCAAGAGCGGTCATTACACCCATTAAAGGAGGGATTTCTAAGTCAATAAAACTGGCGACTTCTGTTGCAACTTCAGCTTCAAAGCTCAGGCCACCATCAAACAGAGGTATAATAGCACTGACAACTAATACAGCTAGCGTACCCGCTATCACAGTTGAGCCATAAGCAAACCCAACCGTTTTGCCAAGTAAATGCCCTGAGCCTTTTGGTAAGCCTGCAATACCTGAGGCGATAAAGAATAAAATAATTAATGGGATAGTAAATGAGATCAATTGTCCTATGATTTCTTTAACAGTATAAAGAAGTTCAACACCTGTTAGTGGAACATATAAACCCACTAAAATTCCGCCGAGTATGCCGGCTATTAATTTTATTATTAACGTCATTATAGTCACTTCATAAATTCTAATATTGAAGTTTTAACATGTTTTTAAATACATGTGTCATAAAACAGCTTAAAAACTGTTTGTTTGCACAAAATATCTTCAGTCCACAACTTCAGTAGGTAAAAGTTACCTAAAATAATTATAAATAAATCTATGTACCTAATAATGGCAGGTGCTTTATTTTTTTGTAACGTAAGGCCAGAGACAAACAATGCGCAAGCTCTTTATTTGGCAGTGTTTGGCTGATTTCAAATACCAACGCACGGTTGCCTTGATAGACAAAGGTATCACCATACAACTCTTTAAATGTGTCGATCAGTTTGGTTTTACAGTTAAAGTAAATACAAAAATGCTGCGGTAGCTTTTCTTTATAATCAAATCTAATCACAGAGCCACTTTTTGAGATATAGCTTGGCTCACCCCACTTTAGTGTTTCTTCAAGTTCACTGCTCCCTTCTTCAGTTGCAACCTTGAGGATTAAGCTCCTCACCTCATTTAATACAACAGCAACGTCTGCAGGGTAAGTGGCGAATTTTTTTCTAACCTGTTCATTCACATATCATTCCTAAATTATAATAGATTTTTTCTTCGGCTCAAGTATAAGTACTTTTTCGACATCATTGCTTTGCTTGTACTTGAGTAATTTAGCGTTAGTTAAAATAGTTCAACATCTATTTAATAACACTCAGTGCCACAGCAGAATTAAGAATAGCTCACTGTAAATTCTTAACCTACTTAAAGCTTAGCAAAATATGATCATGGCTGCTTATTATCATCCAATATCTTTATTAAACGCTTTAGCTCTAGAAGCACCAGCGTAGGTTCATCATTTTGAATAAAATGACTACTTTTTGCTGTTAATACACTGCGCCCTTGAGGAAATTCAGCAGCCCAACTCTGCCACATCTCCCCCCACATTGTTCTACCCTTATCGGTAAAAAACAAATTACTTGGCTCAGCTACTTTACGCACAGATGCGATAACAGTCACGGGCATATCTTTAATCTTCGGATAATCAGGTAAAGGGCGTTTACTCCAAAAGTCTAAATATTGATTCGACATTCCATTTGCCATATCACTTAGTTTTATTTGCGCTATTTGTTTATTCCCTTGCTCTAGGTTTATGGCACGTAATATATCTACATCGTGCTCAGAAGAGGGATCGAGCATGAGTAATGCATTTAATCGTTGTGAATATTTTGCAGCAAAATCTCGCGCGACACTGCCTCCATAAGAATGCGCAACAAGTATCACTGGTTTTGAAATGTCCAACGCCAACAAGAACTCACTCAAGTGATCAGCATAATCCATTGAAGTGAAATGCCGTTTAATTGCGGTTGAGTTACCATTGCCGACACGCGAGTATCGAATAACCTTAGTTTGCTCAGCTATGGAACTAAAAACCGAGTTCCAATCATCCAGACCAGCACTACCGCCCGCCTCTAGAACCACAATTTGTTTACCAGCACCTGCAACTTCATATTCCAAGTCAAAGCCATCTACCTTTACAAATGCGGCTTTAGCATTTGCAGAAAACAATAAAAATAGAGTGAATACCAAGAAGCTATTAGTATTAACGCCTAGAGATCTTAACTGCATTGTATTTCCCTTTACATTTAGCTTAGTTTTGACTGTTGGAGCTAAAATGCTCACTGAGCATTAGCCTGATTTCAAGCTCGCTTCGCTTGATTTCTTTAGTTATCGATTGTCGGTTCATTTCCATAAACAGCCACAGCTTTATTGCAATTTGCATCATTAAACTACTGACAAAACACACTGCCCAAAACAATTGCTGCTCGGAATTAAAAAATTGATACGCTGATAGTATAAAAATAGCTGTAAGTATAAAAGCGAAAAACGTACCTAGAATAGTCCAAAGTCGCATTTTTCCCTTATATAAACCAGTTAGTTGCTTAAATAAGCTAGGATCACTCTCTAAAATAGACTCTAAATTGTGTTGCTCTACTTGCAAACTCTGTTTAATTTTTTCATCAAAATTCATCATCATTCTCTCCAATTACTCATTTAACCCTATTGCCAGTTGCGCTCTTGCTCGGTGTAAGCGTGACTTTACCGTTCCAACCGCTACACCTGTTATTAAAGCAATGTCACTAATTGACATTTGCTCTAGATAAAATAAGTAAATACAGTGCCGCTCACTATCCGGCAGGTTATTTATTAGTTTCAGTAAATCAATCGATTGTTCATTACTGCTCGTCATATCTGTTGCTTGTTCATGCTTATCTGACTGAAAACTTTCTATGTTTCTACTTTTGCGCGCTGCATCAATAAATTTGTGATACACCACTCTAAATAACCACGCTTTAAATACACTTGGCTCTTTTAATTTACGTATATCTTTTGCCACCACAGCCCACGCTTCTTGCGTAATATCCTTTGCTAAGTCCGTCTGCTTGCACAACTTCATCGAAAAGAGAAAGCTGGGTCTATATAGCTGCCTACATAGCGAGTCAAATGCAGACTCATCGCCCTGCTGCGCATTAATGACAGCAAGCGTTATTTGCGTCGAATTCATGCAATTCCTTTATATCTTTTCTACAAGACGGTTTAGCTTAGTAAAAGGTTCGCAACTTTTTATTTTTTACAAAAAAGCCCAAGCAATTGCTTGGGCTCATTGTAGAGTTAACACTTAAACCGCTCAGTTACTTTTGCAATTTAATACCATCAAAGTGCGCTTGTAAGTCTGTAACCAACGTTTGTTTTGGTAAATCTGCATATGGTTTTTCTGCAAATTTACTTCCACGTAGTTGTACATTTAAACGTGCTGCTTGTGGGTTTAGCATAGTTTGTTTGTAGTAATCTTTAATATCCGCGAGGGTTACTTTTTCAACTTCTGCAATTAACTTTTCTTTTGAGTCAAATCCAAAATTCTCACGGTACCAATCACCAATGAGTGGCCCCATTTCATCACTTAAGTTTTTAGGTTGCTCCTTAAGTGAAACAAGTGTAGCGTTTTTAAGTTGAGCAAAGGTTTCTTCACTCATGTTATCAAGCTCTACTGCGTATTGCTTTTTAAACTCATCAAAACGTGCTTGCATATCTTTCGGCCCTTTCACAGGCGTTTGAATAAACAAACCAATTGCGGAGTAATCTTCAATCGGACGAGCGAGTGCACCTACTGCATAAGCAAGTTGCTCTTCTGTACGCATTTTATCAAACGCGATAGTTCTAAAGTGATCTTGCAGTACTTGAGCTTGTGCTTTTTGTTTATAACCAGCCACAGGGTGCACGGTCATATCGATAATCGCCACATCTGCCACATCAATGTCTTTTTGCAAGACGATAGTTTCACCAGCTTGTGGTAACCATGCTTTACTACGTGCAAACGTGGTCGATTGGTGGTTCTTTGGTAATACATCGCTCAGCTCTGTCGCTATCGCCTCAACATCTTGCTGATTGTAATTACCGAAGGTAAACACACGCAGCTCGTTATTGCTGAAGGTATGCAGCTTAAGTTGCTCAAAATCAGCAAGCGTAATTGATTGGGCGGTTTTAATTAATTCGTCCGTATCAAAGCTACCCGTTCTGATCAGCTTTGAGTATTCGTCAAACGCTTGATAGAAAGGAAATTGCTTTTGTTTATTGAGTAAGCCACGTTGGAAGCGATCTAGCGCTTGCGCTAACCCTTGCTCCGTCGTTTGAACATTAATTGATTCAAGCGCTTGCGCTAACAATACATCTTGCTTATCTGTAAAGCCACTTAATGACAGGATTAAGCCATTATTCGCTTCAAGCCCAACACTCATGCCCGCTACAGCTGCTTCTGTGCTCAGTTTACTTTGCTGTAAGTTGTATAAATCAGCCCATACTGAATAAAGTACTTTTGCTTTGATGTCGGTTAATGCATCAGGCGTATTTAAATAAACCTCAACTAAACCTTTTGGTTGCTCAGCAAAGTTTTGACTTGCTTGTCGCCATACTTTAACGCCGCTTTTATCATAAACTAATTGTGGGTGTTTTTGCTGCGCAAATTCAGTAGTTTTAATAGCAAAGCTTTCTGGTAATAAACGGTTTACCGTAGGCAGTGCGAGGTCAAACTCACTTGCCTTACTCCAGCTTGCGACTTCGGCTTCACTGATATCTTCAATGCGGTATTTACCATCATAAAAATGCAGTTGTGAATCTGTTTCTTCTTGTTTAGACGTATACCAAATGCGTAATGTGTCAGCATTTAGCTGCTCTAGTACGCGGTTGATCGCAGCGGCATCGAATTTTGCATAATGGTATGGCGCATTAATAGCATGATTGATTGGGTACTCTTGCATACTACCTGCAAGGTTACTTACATAGCCAAACTCATCGCCTTTTTCTAAGAACTGAAATTGATTATTTAACGATGTACGGATTTCATTAAAGTATTTGCTATCAACCCCTTCTTTTTTGATTAAGTCAATGTACTGCATAATCGTCGCCACAATTGTTTCGCGATTTTTCATACCTTCGTCTGTTAATTGCACATCAACTGTAAGCGCACCATAGTTCCCGTAGTGAGTCGGAGTTGCACTTGCTGAAAGTTGCGACACCCAACCTTTATCACGCAGAATTTGTGCTGGGCTACCCTGCATTTCATTACTTAGTAAGTAGGCTACAAAGCGGTTTGGTTTAACAGCAAATTCATCACTATTATCAGTAATAGTAAAATCGAGTTGTAACTGTTTTACATCTTCATTTGGCGCATAATGAACACGCTTGCCGCCTACATTTTCAAAGTCTAATTTTTTAGTTACCGTTGGCTTTTCAATTTTTTTATCTTCAATATCAGCAAAGTACTTTTGTGCTTTAGCCTCCATATCACTCAACGGTAAATTTGAGATCATCGCTACTTTCATAATATTTGATGAGTAGTATTTATTATAAAAATCAACAGTTTCTTTATGTAGTGAACTGCCCTCTTTATCGCCTAGTGTTTCAAGGTTACCAATTAAAAAGCGGTTAGCTGGGTGATCGCCCATCATTTTACGGGCAAGTTTAAACTGACCAAAAAAGTCCATTTCACGGCGCATTGACCACTCTGCATTCACTGCATTTTTTTCTTTATCAGTATATTCAGGGTAAAGTTTAGGTGATTTGAAAAAATCAGCAAAGCGATCAAGTGCTTCATCATAGGCGTCATTATTTACTTTGAACATGTAATTTGTGATATCTAACCATGTATAAGCGTTATGTGCGCCACCATTTTTGGTCATGAAATCAGAATACCCTTTAGTGTCAGGGTAACGCTCAGTACCTAAAAACAACATATGCTCTAAATAATGCGCCATGCCTTGTTGGCTCATCGGATCATGCAGCAAACCAACACCTACACTGAGTGCTGCGGCAGATTTTTCAGCGCTTGGGTCTGATACTAAAATAACTTCGATTTCATTAGCTAATTTTAGGGTTTTATATTCACGGTTATCATTTGGGCTTATAACTAAAGTATCTGATAATAATGAGGTTTGTTGTTGGACTAGCGAAGTAGTTGTGCCACAACCCGTTAATACTGCAAGCGCAATTGCACTTAGGGTGATAATCTTTTTCATGCTCTGAGGTAATCCATCATATTATTTTATAATTCAAATCATCGGTAAATATCAAAATGCTTGCAATGATTTTCCTATATACTTTGTAACACATTGTAAATTGCAAAAACAAACTGGTAGTTTATAGGCACCTTGGAGACAACCCCCTCACAAACGAATAAAGGATACTAAAATGGAAAAATATTTATTGTTAGCCATGTTTGTTCAAGTCTTACTTACTTTTACCGTCATGGTTATAATGGGTCGCCGCCGCTTTGCAGCTGCAAAAAGTAAAGCGATTACTATGAGTGACTTCGCCACGATGAAATTAGACAACGCGGGCGATACCGTGCGCGTAGCCGATAGAAACTTTGTTAACCAGTTTGAAGTTCCAGTGTTATTTTTTGCAGCGAGCCTCGCGGCGATGCAAATGAATGCGGTAGGTTACTTATTTACTGTTATTGCGTGGAGTTTTGTCGCTTCGCGTATAATTCACACCGTTATTCACATTGGGGCTAATAACCTAAAACCACGCTACTACAGCTTTTTAGTAGGCTGCTTATTTGTATTAGTGATGTGGGTATTGGTAATACTGCGTGTATTTGGGATTTAAACATATCTGGATCGCTATCAATTAATAGCGATCCTAAATACTTATAGCTTACGACGGCGCTTCATGGCCAATAGTATTACAGGTAAGGCAAACCAGCCCATACTACCACTTGAATCAATATCAATAGGTTCTGATGTAGTATCTTCATCTATTAGAGTATTTTCGGTTGGTGATAAATTTACAGAAGAATTAGGGTCATCATCGAGCACAACCGCACTATTAATAGAGACTAAATTAGCAGATGTTATTACTGTATCTGCATTAGCACATTGTTCTGTGGTAATGTTAACAACAGGTGTAGTACCAAATTTAGTATCACAATGAACTAACTCGGCAATCGCATTTAATACCTCATAACTATCTTCTGTTATTTGCCCAAATACAGTAAAACCCCCATTTTGCACGTCTAAGTTGGCACTATTGTCTTTTAGATTAAAAAACCATTGGCTCGTCGCACTGTTTGCATCAGTACCGAGCTTGGCCATCGCAATCGTGCCTTTTACATTAGATAACACGGGCTCATTGATTACAGCGGGCTGTGCCTCTATCGCTTCAAAACTCTCGGTAAAAGTAAAGCCTCCCCCTTGGATCACAAAGTCATCCACGGAGCGATGAATAACGGTCTCATTATATGAATCGTTCACGACGTAGTTTAAAAAGTTCTCAACTGTTTTAGGTGTTTGTTGGTCAAATAAATTGATGGTAATTGTGCCCTGCGAAGTATGCATTTCTACAACGCTAGCATGAGTATTAAAAGATAAAGCGGCGAGCACACTACTCAATAATAGTTTTTTCATTAACTTTCTTTCCACGGTTATGTTGTTGTTATGTGAATTTAATGAAAAGAATAAATGACTTGGTTGATAATTACGATAGCTGCAACGTGCTTTACACAAAACACACCATAATGATTACAATTCGATTACAACCACTTACATTCAGCGCTTATTCGCTGACGTTATAGAAGTACATTATTTAAAACTAAACGATCTCAATTAGGGATTTGTATTTTGTTACCATGACTTCGACAATAAAAACACACAATAGGATTAACCGTCATGGCACATATCAACGAACACATTTGCGATTTTGGCTTGCATCAAGGCCAATCGTATACCCAACTCCCAGCGAGCTTTTTAAATTGGATGGTGGGTAGTAATCATGAAAAATCGGCACTAGCAGAACAAGAGTTACAACGCAGGCAACTTGCTGCAACGGGTCAATTACCTCAGCAAAATGACATGAAAATAGAATAATTACGTTATTTTGCAATAAAACTAGTTTAAACTATGCGCTTAATAAATAGCACAGTACTGACAACACGGGTCACATTATGCGCATACTATTTTTAATTTTTATTTTACTAAGCATCAGTGCATGTAGTAACAACCAGCCTCCTGCTGATACCCTTTCTAACAACCGGGTTCAGTATCTAACCGTTTTACATACCAATGATAATCATGGTCGCTTTTGGCATAATGAAAAAGGCGAATACGGTATGGCTGCACGTAAAACCTTAATCGACCAACTTCGTTCTGAAGCAACAGCACAAGGTCACGCAGTACTTCTATTATCAGGTGGTGATATAAACACCGGTATACCTGAATCTGACTTACAATTTGCTGAACCTGATTTCAAAGGGATGTCGTTAATTGGATACGATGCAATGGCATTAGGTAACCATGAATTTGATAATCCATTAACTGTTTTAAATAAACAGCAGAAATGGGCTAATTTCCCGCTTCTATCCGCTAATATTTTTGATAAAAAAACCGGTGAAAATGCGTTTAAAGAATACAAGATTTTCGACAAGCAAGGTTTAAAAATTGCTGTTATCGGTTTAACAACCACAGATACAGCAAAGATTGGTAACCCCCAGTATATTGGTGGGTTAGAGTTTAAAGAACCTATAGCAGTCACCAATGCATTAGTTACAAAAATAAAAAAGCAATACCAACCAGATATTGTCATTGCAGTAACCCATATGGGTCACTATGTTGATGCGTCATTCGGTATTAATGCTCCAGGCGATGTTACCCTTGCTCGCTCACTACCTAAAAACACACTGGATATGATCATTGGTGGCCACTCTCAAGAACCAATCTGTATGGCTGGCAACAATAAAAATGATGATGACTTCAAGCCGGGTAAAGCATGTAAACCTGATCAACAAAATGGCACTTGGATCATGCAAGCCCATGAATGGGGAAAATACGTAGGTAAGGCAGAGTTTAAACTCGAAAACGGCGAGTTAACTTTACTTGACTACACTTTATTACCCGTCAATCTATACATTGACACACCACAAGCTGACGGTACAACCAAGCCTGTCTTAGCAAATGACTATATTGCACCAAACCCTGAACTAAAGGCCTTTTTAGCTGAATATCAAGCAAAAGGAGCTAAACAAATTGAGGGGGAAATTGGGTTTGTGGATACCAAACTCGAAGGTGACCGTAATAAAGTTCGCTATCAACAAACAAACCTAGCTCGTGTGATCATTCAGGCGCAGATGGACAGCGTTGGCGCTGATTTTGGTATTATCAGTGGCGGCGGAGTACGTGATAGCATCGCGGCAGGTGAAGTCAGCTACAAAGATATTTTAAAAGTACATCCTTTTAAAAACCGTATTACGTATATGGATTGGCAAGGACAAGAGCTTTGGGATTATCTAGAGGTTGTAACAAGTTTTCCGCCTGATGCAGGAGCCTATTTACAATATCACAAACTGAGCTTTGAACGTGACGATAATAAGTTGATCAGTGTATCAATTAACAACGAGCCATTTAATATGAACCGAACCTACCGCATGAGTATCAATAGTTATAATGCATCTGGCGGTGATGGCTACCCAGCCCTGATTAAGCGTCAAGGTTATGTCAGTACCGAAGATACGGATGCACAAGCGCTTAAGCGTTTCTTTGAAGAAAACAGCCCTGTAAAGGCTGCTGAATTTGCACCAAAATAGGTTACACATGCATTGAGGTGATAAATCACCTCAATGCTCAACTTTATTTACCAACCACCTCAATATCATCGCTACTTATCTGGCTTAAACCATAACTATGTAAACGAGACCGTGACCCCTCACCATGTGCTTTTGGTGGGTAGTACACTCCTTTTGATTCTGGGTGCGCTATCAAAACTTCGTCAAGTGCAGCTCTGATCTCACTCAGCGTTTTCTCAAGGCTGTTAGTAAAATTAGGCCGCTTGCGTATAGTATGCCCGAGCTCTGTAAGTCGGTAGAAATATTTATTCGCTATCTCTAATAGTTCTTCTGGTACGTCTTTATTCTGATTCAACAGCACATCAGGATTATCGATACAAAAATCTATCAGCGCTAAATAAAAGCAAAGTGGTTTATTGGCTAATACAACACTTACTTCCGGATTTTTGCTGTTAACAACCGTCTTGGTATTTAAATTTATGATTAGTTTTAATGGTTCAGGGTCTTTTAATATGGCAGCATCTTTACGCTTTGAATTTTCACCAGATTTCGAGTTGTTTATTTGTTTAGCCCAACATCCAAACCCAATAGCTACCCCTGCTAAAATTATTAGTATAAACACATCATTGCGCTGCCAAAAACGTTGTTCTAGGTGGAATTTTACAACAATATTTTCGTCGCTGGTGAGCAAGTGCCTTTCTATATGCTCATACTGAGCCACATCGTCATGTAAAAAAAACACATCACCAATTGCTACAAGCCGCATATTACTTCTAGGTGCGATCGCGTTATTTATACTTTCGATATAATCTTTTACTGCCTCATCATTACCTGAATGCCTTAAAAAAGTATTAGATAAATCAAGCCTTGGTAGATCCAAAGCTATTCGGGTTTTGATTTGTGAAACTAAATGGTTATTTAAATTTTTTTGCTTTAAATAACTAGCCGTTTTAAAAATAACTAAAGAGGTTATAAAGATCAATAAAATAGTTACCTGTATCATTCGCTTACTCATCTTCACCTCCTAAAAATACAATTTCAGAACCACTACACTGCCAATAGGGTCTTACATCGTTAAAGTAGATTGATGTTTGTGATTTTGATAAATCGAGTAAACGCGTTTGAATTGCACAGAGTAAATCAGTATTCTCATGATCCATTTTTAAATACCAACGTGTTCCAACAATGTTATTACTAATTGGCGTTATGTAGTTTTTCGAGAAGTGATGTTGATCATCGTTTTTCCAGAACGATGCTATAATATCAACCTGCCCATTAGCGAGTAACTCTCTTAATTCACTGTGGGAGCTTGCATATGTGATCTTCAAATTTGCTAAGTTTATATCTAAGTCTTTAAATTTTTGCTTAGGCAATATATGCCCTGAACGGCTTGTAGGGTAATCTAATAAACCAATTCTTTTGTCTAAAAAGTATTCTTTAGTTATTTTTGGCTTTTCTTTGGCTGATATAAAAAATGCAGTGTAGCTAGGAAATCCTACAATGGGTTGGTAATTATAAGTAGATTCGGCCTTAAAAGCCGACATAATATTATCTTTTGCTAAGATCAGATCAGCAATACCTTTTCCAATAAACTCTATGCTATCCGCAGTTCTGTATCCCCAAAACCCCACGACTTCGCCATACTGCTTTGCTACCACAGCATCTTTACATAAGCTGTCTATTAAAGCATTTACAACCTTCTTAGAGCTAGCATAAACAATCAATTCTTTGGCATTTTTATTCGCATTAGTACTACATCTACTCGACGTATCAATTATAGGCTTGAGTGCAACCAACTCTTCAGTAAGATGAACTCTGCTAAACGACCACAGCACTACAAAAAACAGTAGTAAAACAGTAACAAATGTAGATTCTGATAAGACAAGCCGTTTAATTTTCAAATCTTCAACAATTAAAAATAGAACACCCCCCTATTTGAACAATATTAATTACTTATTACAATAGGTAATTTTACCTATCGAATTTAACGTATTGATATTTAATTACTTAAAATAAGTAAACATGAATACTTTTGAGTCCTTTCTATTTCTTTACAAAAAAAGCACAATTAGCAGCTAAGAATATTGCGCTAAGCAGTGAATTTATTTTTAGGAAAATATGAATGTTCAGTAAATTAATTATCGGACTAAGTTATCTCTTTGCCATTTCCACTCTTTTTACAGCACAAAGTGCCCTAGCTTGGGGCCAAAATGGCCATAGAATTGTCGGTCAAATTGCCGATAACCATATAACTATGCAAACCAGAGAATCACTTGCTGAGCTCTTAGAAGATGAAAGCCTTGCGCAAATATCAACATGGGCTGATGAGATGCGCTCAAATCCAGAACCTTTTTGGCAAAAAAAATCTTCACGCTGGCATTATATTAATGCACCTACCGGTTCTTCATCTTTTACTCACGATCACTCCCACAAATTAAACAAAGATAATGTTGAAAATATCTTAGATGGTATGTACTTCGCTATAGAGACTTTAAAAGACGAGAAAAGTTCGCTTGATGCTAAACGTTTTAGTCTACGCTTCTTGGTACACCTAGTAGGAGACAGTCATCAACCTTTTCATGCTGGTCGTGCAGCTGACAGAGGTGGAAACCGAATTAAAGTAACTTTCTTTGGTGAAGAAACTAATTTGCACTCTTTATGGGATACAAAATTAGTCGAAAATGAAAATTTGTCATTTACAGAATTTGCTCAGTTTATTGATACAAATAATGCAGAAATAATCGCAGATTACCTTGCCAGCAACCCAGAACAATGGCTAACAGAGTCCCATAATTTAGCGACTAAATTATACAACATGGATTCTGATGAAATCAGCTATAGCTATATTTATAACAACACACCAATAATAAAAACTCGCTTACAGCAAGCAGGTATAAGACTCGCAGGATTATTGAATAGTTTATTTGATAATTCAGCAAAACCGTTAGAAAAGGCACTTAAGATGCCAACTAACAAATATAAGCAATAAATCTTATAGGTTTTCATGAAAATGTCATGTTAACTAATTAAAATAATACTTAAGTCAATATAACATCGAAAAACTGTAAGTTTGATCTAAACTGTCTTTATTGCGGATTTATGTAAACTGTAATTTATTTGCAATAAAACTTTAGTTACAATTTACATGTCAGCGAAAACTGACGTTTTTACGATAATATAGACTAAAAATATAATACATAACCTTAACACGGGAAAAAACGAAATGAAAATTCAACTACGCAAAACGGCTATTTCACTTGCTATTGCAGCTTGTGTTGGCGCAAGTGGCGCTGCTTTTGCAAACGATACAACGTCATCTGTTAAAGGCACAATATCAAGCCCTAGTGGCAACCCAGCTGCAAACACTAAACTTGTAATCGTTCACGAACCAACAGGTACTAAACGTGTTGTTACGACAAATGATACAGGTACTTTTAATGCTGCTGGTCTTCGTGTAGGTGGTCCTTACACAATTACTATTGACTCAGATACGTTTCGTGATGTTGAAATAAATAATGTTTATTTATCACTTGGTGAAACTCGCCGTTTAGATACACAGCTAGAAAGCGATGACATGGAGTCAATTATTGTAACTGGCACGCCTGTTCTTTTTAATTCATCTGCAAATGATTCATATTATGGCTCGGGTACAATTCAAGCTACCCCTTCTATTGGTCGTGATATTAAAGATGTTGTCCGTAATAACCCATTAGTTGTAGTTCAGCCAGGTAACGAAAGTTCAATGTCAGTTGCAGGTGCTAACCCGCGAACAAATTCAATCACTGTTGACGGCATACCTCTTAATGATGATTTCGGTCTTAACGGTAATGGTTACCCAACTCAACGTAACCCTTTCCCTATGGATGCGTTGGATCAAGTTTCTGTTTCTGTTGCACCTGTAAACGCGAAATCTAGTGGTTTCACTGGGGGCAACGTTGACGCCGTATTTAAATCAGGAACGAATGAAATTCATGGTAGTGTATTTTACGAGAAAATGAGCAGTGATTGGGCCGGCACACCTAAAAATGATGGTCAAGATGTTGAATTAGATTTCGAAGAAAAAAACTATGGTGCTTCTTTTGGTGCTCCAATTATTAAAGATAAGTTATTTTTCTTTGGTGCATATGAAAAATTTGAGTCTCCTAAGCAAATTGAATATGGTCCTGGTAATACATCTATAGGTTCTAATAAAACAACAGCTACTTCTGCTGATTTAGATGCAGTACGTAAAATTGCAAATGATGTTTACGGTATCTCTGATATAGGTTCTGTTGATACAAAACCAGCGCTAGAAGATGAAAAATACATCGCTAAAGTTGATTGGAATATCAATGATATGCACCGTGCTAACTTCGTTTATATGCATAGCGAAGGTAACGATACTCGTAATATGACCTCTAACGAAAGC
Organism: Pseudoalteromonas mucoides; assembly: GCF_049257175.1. NCBI lineage: Bacteria > Pseudomonadati > Pseudomonadota > Gammaproteobacteria > Alteromonadales > Pseudoalteromonadaceae > Pseudoalteromonas > Pseudoalteromonas mucoides. Next base: position 36,024 of record NZ_JBMMUC010000025.1, on the reverse strand, counting down.
GAACTTCGCTTAAGTACTCAGTGGTATAATAAAACTGAAGAGTTAAATAATTACAGCACGACATTATATTCTGATTGGACTGATAGTTTCTCAACACAAATAAGCGCGACAAAAAAATCTGTTGATACAGCTCAAGTATCTTTACAAGAAAACCTAGGCTTAAGTGATGTAACGATTGACAATATAGATGTTGATGGAGATGGTAAAACTGCCACTATCGCGTTTGGTTCTGACGAAAGCCGCCATTCAAACTCTTTAAGTAATGATTTATTCACATTAAAATTTGATGCTACTTATTTAATGGATGAACATACCATTGAGTTTGGTGTTAAATACGATGAATTAGATATTTTTAATCAATACCTTCCGGCTGCTAAAGGTGTGGTTTCTTTTGATAGCTTAGAAGACTTCCGTAACATGGATATAAGCCGTTACACTTACGCCAATGGTGTAGGCAACAACCCTGATTTAGTCGCATCAAGCTTTACTCGTAAAGATTTCGCAATTTATGTAAATGATACGTGGGACTTTAGTGACAACCTTCAATTTTCTGCTGGCTTGCGTTATGAGCGTTTAGGCTCTGACGATGTGCCGACACTTAATCCAAACCTTGAAAGTAAAACGGGCTATGATAATACAGAAAACCTTGATGGTGCTGATATTTTCTTACCTAGAGCAGGGTTCACATACTACTTAAATGATGATGTTACTATTCGTGGTAGTGTTGGACGTTATTCTGGTGGCAATCCAAATGTATGGATCTCTAACTCTTACTCTAATGATGGAATTAGTAAACAAGAGTATGGTTTTAACTCTAAGTATGATGACCCAATCAACATCTCTGGTTCAATACTAACAACGCCACCGGGTGCAGCAATTGATGCCATCAATAATGCAACAGATGGTTCTGTTTCTAACTTTATAGATCCTGATTTTGACCTTCCATCTCAGTGGACTACTATGCTAAATGCGGATGTTAACCTTGATATTCCTTACTTAGGAGAAGGCTTCGCGTGGACAACAACGGCTATTTACACCAAAAAAGAGAATTCAGCTGAGTGGATTAATGCTGCATTATCTGAAGATGATGTAATTGGTTATACCAGCGATGGTTCATTACCATTATACAACACGTCTGACTTGGAAATCATGCTGACAAATGCTACAGATGATGGTCGCTCTATCATTTTAAGTACTGGTATTAGTAAATCGTGGGATAATGGCTTTAAGTTTGATGCATCTTATACACATCAAGATATTACTGATGGAAACCCTGGAGGCTCTTCAACTGCTCGAAGTAATTATCGTTATGGCCACTTTGGGGATCATCAGGTAACTCAAGTTGGTACATCAAACTATGAAACTGAGCATAGATTTGTTCTTAATTTGGGTTATACTGCTGAGCTTATTACAAAGTATAAAACAACATTAAATTTATTCTTTGAACGCCGTTCAGGCTCTCCTTATTCACAACTTGCTGACTTAACAGCCTTACCAAGTGGTGGCTTCTTTGACCAAGACCTAATTCAACCTACAGGCAATGGAACTACGTTCGGTGGTAACTACCCAGTTTATGTACCGACAGCTAATGATCCAAATGTACGCTATGAAGGAATTACTGAAGAAGAAGCACTTGCTTATTTTGATAAGCTAGGATTATCAGGTTCTGCTGGTAGCGTTGTTGCCAAAAACAGCGCCAACACACCATGGATCACGTCTATGGATTTATATGTTTCACAAGAGATTCCTGGCTTCTTCTCTGATGACCGTGGTGAGTTCTACTTTGTTATCGATAACTTACTTAACCTAATTGATTCATCTAAGGGTAAAGTATATCAGCAAGGTAATAGCACAAGTGAAATCATTAAAATGGATATTGACCCGCAAACTGGTCAATATGTTTATGGCGCACCGAATGATGATGGATACTCATTTGAAGCGACTGATTCAGCTTATAGAATTAAGCTTGGTGTTCGTTACACGTTCTAATGTGATATATTAAATTAGTTTATTCGAAAGCCCACTTTGTGGGCTTTTTTATGCCTGTAATTTGTTTTTTAATTTATCAAAAATAGCGATTAATTGATGTTGTTCATCATTAGAAAGGCAGCTTAATAATGCTTGCTCCCATTGCTGTGCTTGTGGTGTTATTTTTTCGAACAGAATTCTTCCACTTTCGCTAAGTACTAATAGTGTGGCACGTTTATCATCATTATTCACTTCACTGCAAATAAGACCGCTCTTTATCAGCGCCTTTACCGCTCTTGAGACCGTCGATTTATCCATCGCTGCTTGCTCGCACAGAGCTTTGGCGTTACTTTGGCCAAATTGGGCTAAATTAAATAAAATGCGCCACTGAGGAATAGTTAAATCACTTTGCTGTTGATATACAGGCGCAAACTCTTCACTCATTTTGCTGGCTAAATTTGCTAATCGATAAGGTAAAAAAGTGTCTAGATTGAGTGCCATATAGTTGTTTACCTTCTTAGTTTACAACGTAACATTGCTTGTCCATAAATATGTACAGTGAGTAAAAATGAGATGTTTGAATTTACTCTCACTTGAGAGTATCTTACAGTAAAACATAATGGAGTCGAGTGATGACAAGCGAATTAAAATACATGACCGGGTTTGGCAATGAGTTTGAAACCGAAGCGTTACCCGGTGCCCTACCTATTGGTCAGTTTAGTCCACAAAAAATAAAATATGATTTATATGCTGAACAATTTAGTACCACCGCATTTACCGCGCCACGTGCTGATAACCGTCGTACGTGGATGTATCGTATTCGCCCATCGGTTGTACAAGGTGATTACAAAGCAATTGATAATGGTTTGATTCGTACAGCGCCTATCACTGAAGTCCCTACTCCACCAACCATGCTGCGCTGGAACCCAATTGATATTCCTTCTAAAGCAACTGATTTTGTCGATGGCCTAGTAACCATGGCCGCTAATGGCAGCGCTAATGGCCAGACTGGTATTGGTATCCATGTGTATGTTGCGAACCAATCTATGACAACGCGGTATTTTTATAATGCCGATGGTGAAATGTTATTTGTGCCGCAACAAGGTGAGTTATTACTCAAAACAGAGTGTGGCCATTTAACTATTAAAGCTGGAGAAATTGCAGTCATTCCACGAGGTATTAAATTCCAAGTGGTGCTATTAACTGACACAGTACGTGGTTATATTTGTGAAAACTATGGTCATGCTTATGTTTTACCTGAGCGTGGTCCTGTAGGTGCAAATGGCTATGCCAATGATCGTGACTTTCACTACCCTGTCGCCGCCTATGAAGACAAAGAAGGTGACTTTGAACTAGTCGCAAAATTTAACGGCAATATGTTTAGTTGCGATATTGGTCACTCACCGCTTGACGTTGTAGCATGGACAGGTAATAGTGCGCCTTATAAATATGACCTTGCACGCTTTAATGTAATGAATACGGTGAGTTTCGATCACCCTGATCCATCCATATTTACCGTACTTACTTCGCCATCAGCTACAGAGGGTGTTGCTAATATTGACTTTGCAATCTTCCCTCCGCGCTGGATGGTGGCCGAAAACACCTTCCGTCCACCTTACTACCACCGCAATATTATGAGTGAATTTATGGGCTTGATCGAAGGTGTTTACGATGCCAAAGAGCATGGTTTTGTTCCCGGCGGTATGAGTTTACATAATTGTATGTCACCTCATGGGCCTGAAGCCGATGTATTTGAAAAAGCATCAAATGCAGAGCTTGAACCACAACGCTATGAGAACACCCTCGCGTTTATGTTTGAATCTCGCTATGTGATTTCCCCAACTAAATATGCCCTTGAAGGCAAAGAACGCCAACCAAACTACACTGATTGCTGGCGTACAATTAAAAAACACTTTAAAGCTTAAAGAGGCTATTTTATGAAACTGTATACTTATTTTCGTTCATCTGCTGCTTATCGTGTGCGTATTGCGCTTAATTTAAAAGAAATTGAGCATGAACTTGTTGCTGTTAACTTATTAAAGTCTGAGCAGCAAAGTGCAGAATATCTCGACAAAAACCCGCAAGGTTTATTGCCAGCGCTTGAGACAGATCAAGGCGTCCTCGCACAATCAATGGCTATTTTAGAGTACTTAGAAGAAACCTACCCACAAACACCTTTACTGTTAGGCGATGCATGGCAAAAAGCGCAAATTCGTAACCTATGCTATGCCATTGCTTGCGATATTCACCCGGTGGATAATTTACGAGTGCTAAAGTATTTAAGTACTGAGTTGGGTGTTGATGATGAAGCTAAAAATGCCTGGTATCGTCACTGGGTTGAAGTGGGCTTTGAAAAAATAGAGTTATTACTTGATGCTAAATATGAATACTGTGTCGGTGATAAACCGAGCCTGGCTGATGTGTGTTTAGTACCACAAGTGTTTAATGCTCTGCGGTTTAACGTTGATATGACTGCTTATCCTAAAATAGCAGCCATTTATGAGCGCTGTAATAAATTGGCTGCATTTAGTAATGCAGCCCCGCAAAACCAACCCGATGCTACTTAACAGCTCAATGCACTGTGTAGCACACTAATATGCTCAATTAAATCTAAGCCCAGATCAGTTAAATAACCACCATCTGGGCTATCTATAATTCCTTTCTCAAATAAGCGTTGCGCTGCACTTATTAGGTTTTCGTTCGCATCGCTGTGTATTTTTATTCCTTGCATTTTGCTACTGCGCGGAAACTTAGCGAGCAGTTCAAATTCATCAATCATTAATTGGTTAAATTGCATGTGTTCACCTTGCTTTAAGAAAATTATTATTTTGTTGCTTATTTACCCTAACACGCTTTAAGCTTAGTGTAGTTATTTTTTAATGCAAAGGCTGAGTATGCGAATTTTAAATATTATAGGTATCTGTTTTGTCAGTTTAATTTACTCAGTAAATAGTTTTAGCAATACGTCAGAAGCACGGCTATTGTTAACCCCTGAAGATGCATTAACTCAACATGCTATTTGTTGGTATGAAGACAAACGTTACAGCGAAGGAGCTATCATCAGCCTGGCTAATGTTCGCTTAATGTGCGCAGCGAAAAACCCTAATCATAATAACAGTGCACTTCGCTGGTTAATACTCAATGATAAAAATGAAGTTATTTACCCGCCAAGAACAAAAACTATTCGGGTCAACTAATTGGTATCAATACCTAGTTAGGCTACAATAGCGACGAATTTTTTAACGTTACAGTGAATTATGAATCAACAAGCAAATAACCCATTACATGGTATTACTTTAGAACAAATCGTAGTAAAACTTGAACAAACACTTGGCTGGAAAGTCATGGGCGAACAAGTTGATATTCGCTGCTTTAAATCAGACCCAAGTGTAAAATCAAGCCTAAAATTTTTACGAAAAACTCCATGGGCAAGAGCAAAAGTTGAACAACTTTATTTAGATAATTGCGTCGATACAAAGCCGCAAGCTAGCGGCTTTGTTTGGCCTAGTATTAAAAAGTAAGGTCATTGATCTTACTCTGTTTCGGCACAAATAACTGCAAGCGAGTTAGGCTCTATCTCAATGACTAGCTCATCTGCAGTTTTAATTTCGCCATCAAGTACGTATTTAATTTCACCATCAGCGTTTATTACTACCCGTTTCGCATTCGTATGATGTGAATTTATCGCTAAATGTGTTTGTGTCATACAGCTTACCATTAGCTCTGCAATACTAAATACATTCGTCGTGGCATCTTCATTGGGCGTTAGCCAGTTAATATCTAGTAAGCCATCGCTGTGATCGGGCTGTCCGCCGCCTTGTGCAAGTAACGTTGTAAATGGTGCTGCATTTGCGACAATTAAACTATTTGTATTGATCGTACGAGGCTCGTTATCGTCTAGCTGTACATTAAAATTTTGCGCCTTTTGCTGGCCTAAAGCCTGCCAAAACCCTTGTAAATACGCTAATTGACCAACCGCATTTTTACTTTCTCGATCTGCTTTTTCAATCATTTTTTGCTCAAAACCAATACCAGCCAATAAGAGCATTAGCTCATCATTACAGTAAGCGGTATCCATTAATTGAGTTTGCCCATCAATAATCAAATCACACGCAGTTTCTACCGGAATTATTTTTGATTTAATGCCCATCAACACGTGCGCAAGTGCATTGGCTGTGCCAAGGGGGATAATCCCTAGCTTGCAGTCTGAGTTAACTAATACACTCGCGACCTCAGCAACTGTACCGTCGCCACCACAGGCGATTATCAAATTAGGGTTGTTTTGCATAGCTTGCTTGGCAAGCACTATACCATTTTGTTCTTTTGAGGTGGTTAAAACGGTTAAATCATAATAAGCAGATAAACGTGCAACGATAAGATGTTCTTTTTCTTGCCACAATTTAGTACCAGAGACTGGGTTGGCAATTAAAACCGCTTTATTTTTAATCAGTAACTCACCGTTACGATGGCGCTTAACTAAGTGGCGTAACTGGTGCTTATTTAAATTAGCTGTTTCTCTGGTTTCTTTAATTTGTGCAAGCACTTTATGCACATCAGCGTCTTTATCTTGGCTCAATAGGTATGCCGCCATCACAAAGACTGAGCGACCACGTCCTAACGCACAATGTACTACAACACGGCGATCTTCTTTAACGTGATGATCAATCCAGTTAATTGCTTGATTAAGCTGAGATCGAGTAGGTACTCGATGATCAAGCACAGGGATATTTAAGTAATTAATGTTCTCTTGCGTAGATGACCATTCTAACCCGTCAAATTCACAGGTAACATCTAAAATAGCCGTTATGCCATGTTCTTTCATGGTATCGATATCAGAAGGAAATAAACGGCAAGCTAAAAAAAGATGATCATTTATTTGTTGCAGTGGTGGCACTTTATCGTGTTTACGGCTCCAAGCATTATAAACCTGAGCACCCAATAAAAATGGTACGAACGCCCAGCGAATGTAAAACGGGATCACGCCATTTTCACGTTTACGGAAAATCTTTGCGATATTAAAAACGTAAGCGCCGCCTACAAGCAACAACGATAAGGCAGTCCAATAAAAAAGAAAAGAGAAATAACTTGGGCTAACCTGCCAACCCATAATAATAAAAACGATTGCCAACAATATATAACTAACTGCCGCCCACATACATGCTCCTTTGTTATTCATTTTTGCGGTTATCTGTCTTTAATTTGCAAATAATGCTTAATGACAAAAACCTTTTCTTACAACAAACAACTGCAATAATTAAACCGTCGTTGAAACGTTTAAAATCTCATTTATTCAATAGATTAGTAATTCCACTGATTTTTCTTCTAGGTTATTTTTACACACAACTGTGACTAACTTACAGTCAAAGGATAGATGACAGGCATAAAAAAACCTAGGAGCTAAGCCTAGGTTTTTCAAATGCATGGGCGTTTACACGTCGATTTTAGTTAACCAGCCATGCGTGTCTTGTGCTTTGCCCCATTGAATATCATTAAGAGCTTGGCGTAATCGCATTGTGGTCGGGCCCGGTTTACCGCTGCCGACTTGGTATTCTTTATCGTTATGAATAAACGTACCAACTGGTGTTAAAACTGCCGCAGTGCCTGAAAGCGCAGCTTCAGTACCTGGCTTTGCAGCGCGCTCTAGTAACTCAGTAACGGTAAAGTTGCGCTCAGACACCGTCATACCTAAATCTTTGGCAATTGTTAAAATACTATTGCGAGTTACACCATGTAAAAACGTGCTATCAAGTGCTTTAGTAATAATTTCATCGCCATCGATTAAGATAAAATTAGCCGCGCCGGTCTCTTGTACATCACCACCTGGGCAAAATAAAATTTGGTCTGCTTGGTATTTGTCTCGTGCAGCAGAAATAGGCGCTAACGCACTGGCATAGTTACCACCACTTTTAACCATTCCCATATGCGGAGCACAGCGCATACCATCTTCTTCTAACAATACTCGCAGAGCAGTCGCACCACCAGCAAAGTAATCACCTACTGGCGATAATAATACATATAACAATGAGCTAAGTGAGGGGACAGCCGCTTTACCAATCGCAGCTTCAGTGCCTATATGAGTCGGGCGAATATACATTGAGCCTGGTGGTAATGGCGTTTCATCGGCATATTCTTTGACGATATCAGTGATCATCTTTTCAAGCTTTGCGCCTTCAAAGCTTGGTAAGCTCAATAACTGCGAGCTTTGTTGCATTCGAGCAATATTGGCTTCCATTCTAAAAATGTATACAGAGCCATCATCATGACGAAAAGCTTTTAAACCTTCAAAACATGTACTTGAATAGTGAAGAACGTGTGCCCCTGCGTGGAGTTCTATTTTATCAGAAGGAACAATTTCGCTTTCACTCCAAGCATTATCCGTAAAACGAGCTTGGATCATTTGTGGCATAAATACGGTACCAAATGCTGCCATTTTAATCTCTCTTAATGTTGTCTGCTTTTCCTACAGTGTATTACATTCACACACTGTTTAACCATAGCTAAAATAGGGCTTTTAGCATAGATAACCTGAATTTTTGCGCCTTAAGCTAATATTCACCACCATTGTTCTTATTTCATACATTAAAATATAGCATGACCATTATTCAAAAGAAGTCAGTAATGTTTTCATCGCTGGACGCAATGCAATTAACAATGTGTCTTTGTTAACACTGGGGTTCAATGTTTTACGCAATAATAAGCCAGTCATCGCAGCAAACATTATTTCAATTCGGCTATCTATTTCTGTCGCTGACGCAGCTTTTAATGGACTACGCTCACCAACTAATAAGCTACGCATTTTCGCTCTAGCTAATGCATCCGAGTCACGAAGTAAGGTGGCTACTTTTTCATTACGTGCCGCCTCTGCCAGCATTTCGAGATCAAGTGAACCTTGATTTATATCTGTATGGCGCTCAACACCATGGTCAAGACCATCTAATAGAACCGTCACTAAATCACCAGGCTGATCCTCAAACTGCTGAAAAATTGAGAACATTTCTTCCATGTCACGTTCAATTATTGATTCTATAATTGCTTCTTTACTGGCAAAATAATTGTAAATATGCCCAGCACTCATACCCGCCGTTTTTGATATTTCAGCCATACCAGCACCGTGATAACCTTTACGTTTAAAGCAATCAGCAGCAGCTGCTAAAACTTGCTCTCTACGAGCTTGCGCTAAAGCTGGATCGGTCTTTCTTTTGGTTTTCGTATTCATGGTATCCTCGAAAAGCCATGCTTCTCTTTTTTTAACCTAGGAAGTTTAAACTAGTTTACACGATCTTAACGACAGGATTCCTGCTATACAACGAAAATCATGTAAACTAGGTTTAAAATAGCTTATTGAGAGTATTGTTCAGGCTCAGGGCGTTGCCAACCACCGCCTACTGCTTTGTATAAGCTAATTTGACTTGCAATATAGGCCTTTTTCCCGGTGATCAGCTGCTGCCCTGCACTCACCCAGTTTCTTTGCGCATCCAGTACTTGTAAGTAGCTGTCAGCCCCTTTTTCAAATCGCGCTTGTGATAATGTAAAGGTCACTTGGTTACTGTTATAAAGCTCCTCAAGCGCTGCTAACTGCTGCATATAGCCTGCTCTATCCGCTAATGAGTCAGACACTTCCTTAAATGCTTGCTGAATTGTTTGCTCATAAGTTGTTAAAGCGATCTCTTGTTGAGCTTGAGCGACATCTAAGTTTGCTTGGTTACGTCCCATATTAAAAATCGGTAAATTTATCGAAGGCACAAAACTCCATGTACCCGAGCCGGACGAAAACAAGTTATCTAAATCCGCTGATGCAGTACCGGCATTAGCGGTTAAACTAATACTTGGAAAAAACGCGGCTTTTGCTATACCTATATTGGCATTGGCTGCGAGTAAACGATATTCAGCCGCTTTAATATCTGGACGCTGCTCTAATAATTCAGACGGTAAACCCACGGGAACGGCTGGAAAATTAAGCACTTCATCTACGCTTTGTTCAGGTAGCAACTCAGTGGACACCACTTTTCCCACCAGTAAATCTAACGCGTTTTTATCGCGCTTTAATAAACGTTGATAATTGGCAATATCCACTTTCGCAGTGGCAACCGTGCTTTGTACTTGTGCCAGACTTAACTTAGAAGCTGCGCCAAGTGCATAGGTTTTCTCCATTAATTCAAGGGACTCTTGCTGGCTGGAAAGCGTTTCATGAGCAAGTGCCAATAGCTCTTTATCGGCTGCATAGTTAAGCCAAGCATTCACAATTTCTGCAATTAAACTAATTTTAACACTGGTTTGTGCTTGCTCTGAGGCATACAAAGTTTGTAATGCTTGATCTGACTGATTACGTACTTTTCCCCATAAGTCCAACTCGTAGGCCGTCATGCCTACAGTCGCAGAATAACTCTCGCTTATATTCGCACTGCCCGTTGATGACAAATCAGCTGGTAGGCGCTGACGAGTCCCCGAGGCTGAAAAGTCAATCGAAGGATACAAGGCTGAGTCTTCTATTTGATATAGCGCTCTAACTTGCTGCACGTTAAGCGCAGCAAGTTTAATGTCTTTATTATGCGTTAAAGTTTGTTCAATTAAGGTTTGCAGCTTTTCATTATTAAAAAACTGCTGCCACTTTAAATCGGCAATATTACCTTTTTCACTCTTTATCGAATAACTATCTGGCACTGGTAGCTTGATATCTTCAAGCTCTGGCGCCATCTGACACGCACTCAATACCAGTGCACTGATACTTGCCAGGCTCAATGTTTTAAACTTCATTTGATTGCTCCTGCGCTACGGCTTTATGTTTACCCGGAAACACCCGTCTAACTAACACAAAGAATAACGGTACAAATATCACCACAATAATTGATGACGCTAGTGTGCCGCCAATGACTGAAATACCTAACGCATTTTGCGCACCTGACCCCGCACTAGATGCTATAGCCAGTGGTAATACGCCACACACAAACGCCATTGATGTCATTAATATTGGCCTTAAACGTAATTTCACCGCAGCAATAGCAGCATCAACGAGCTCCATCCCTTCGTCCATCTTATGAATAGCAAACTCAACGATTAATATCGCATTTTTGGAAGCAAGACCAATGGTCGTCAGTAAACCAACTTGTAGGTAAATGTCGTTTGATAAACCCGCCACAAAGGCCGCCATAGCAGCACCAAATACACCTAATGGAACGATCATCATAACTGCAGCAGGAACAGACCAACTTTCATAAAGTGCCGCTAAACATAAAAACACCACCAATAATGATAACGCATAAAGCATAGGTGCTTGGCCACCACTTAAACGCTCTTCATAAGAGATACCCGTCCATTCAAACGCAATACCCGCAGGCAGTTTCTTGACTAGCTTTTCAATTTCATCCATGGCTTGACCAGTACTGTATCCAGGCGCAGCAGCACCCTGAATTTCCATCGCTGAAAAGCCATTGTAACGCTCCAGACGCGGTGAACCATAGGTCCAATAAGACTGAGCAAACGCAGTAAATGGCACCATGTCACCGTTACTGTTACGGACATACCATTTGTCTAAGTCTTCAGGGGCCATGCGTGATTCAGCCGTACCTTGCAGATAAACTTTTTTAACCCGTCCACGGTCAATAAAGTCATTCACATAACGACTACCCCATGCCGTTGAAAGCGTACTGTTGATGTCAGCTTGAGTCAGACCTAACGCTTGAGCTTTTGCTAAATCAATATCGAGCTCTAGTTCAGGTTTATCTTCTTGCCCATTTGGACGAACACCCGCTAAAACAGGGCTTTGAGCAGCCATCCCTAACAACATATTACGTGCTTCAAGTAATTTATCGTGGCCTAATCCGACGCGATCTTGTAAAAACAGAGTAAAACCATTTGCTGTACCAAGCTCAACGACCGCAGGCGGTGGAAAAGCAAATACAAACGCTTCTTTAATCGTTGAGAAAAAGCCCATTGCTTTACCCGCAACCGCACCAACAGCTAAGTCGTCGCGCTGACGCTCATCCCAATGTTTTAAACCAACAAAGCCAATCGCCGCATTTTGTCCAGAACCTGCAAAACTAAACCCTGTTACACTAAACACAGAGCGCACAGCTTCAGACTGGTCTTCTAAGTAATGCTTTTCCATTTTCTCAACTACTTTAAGCGTTTGCTCAGTTGTTGAACCTGCCGGTAAACTCACCTGGTTAAATAAAATACCTTGGTCTTCATCAGGTAAAAAAGCAGAAGGAAGTTGCGAGAATATAAACACCATTCCGCCAACAATTAAGCCGTAGCATAAAAGGTAACGTTTACTGTGCTTAATCATTCGCCCTACAAAGCTTTGCGCACCGTTATTTGTTTTATCAAAACCACGGTTGAAGCCAATAAAGAAACGACCAAATAGTGACTTGTTATTATGTACATGGCTTGGCTTTAGCATAGTTGCACACAATGCAGGGGTTAATATCAGTGCCACTAAAACAGATAAACTCATCGCTGTTACTAAAGTCACTGAGAACTGACGGTAAATAACCCCAGTAGAGCCCGCAAAGAATGCCATTGGTACAAATACGGCCGACAACACCATGGCAATACCCACTAGTGCGCCTTTAATTTCATCCATTGATTTACGTGTTGCTTCAAGCGGTGAGAGCTTCTCTTCGGTCATGACCCGCTCTACGTTTTCAACCACCACAATGGCATCATCCACCAGCAAGCCGATAGCCAGTACCATAGCAAACATGGTTAATGTATTAATTGAATAGCCCAGTACTTGTAACACAGCAAATGTACCCAGCAACACCACAGGCACCGCAATGGTTGGGATCAGGGTTGCACGGAAATTTTGTAAGAACAGATACATAACCACAAATACAAGCACCACGGCTTCGACTAATGTACTGACTACTTTTTCAATTGATAAGGTAACAAATGGCGTTGTATCGTAAGGAATAACTACCGCTAACCCTTCAGGGAAAAATGGCTCCAGCTCTGCCAATGCTGCTTTTACACCTTGTGCGGTATCAAGCGCATTTGCACCACTGGCAAGCTTAATACCTAAACCAGAGGCAGGTTTACCGTTAAAGCGAGCAACAACAGCGTAGCTTTCACCGCCGAGCTCTACTTTAGCCACATCAGATAAGCGAACCACAGAGCCGTCATCATTAGTTTTCACAAAAATATTTCTAAATTGCTCAGGAGTTTGTAAGCGACTTTGCGCTGTCACTGTGGCGTTTAACTGTTGCCCTGCAACGGCAGGTAATGCACCTAACTGACCGGCTGAAACTTGTGCATTTTGTGCACTGATTGACGCACTAATATCCGCTGGCGTGAGCTCATATTTTTGCAACATGTTAGGGTCTAGCCAGATACGCATTGCGTATTGCGAGCCAAATAACTGTACTTCACCCACACCATTCACACGCGAGACAATGTCTTGCACATTTGACGCAACATAATCACCAATATCGATGTTATTCATGCTGCCATCTTCAGAGACAAAACCCGCCACCATTAAAAAGTTACGTGCTGATTTTGCAACAGCTACACCTTGACGCTGAACCTCTTCAGGCAATAAGGGTGTTGCCAAAGCTAGCTTATTTTGCACTTGAACTTGCGCAATATCTGGGTCGGTATCAGCATCAAAAGTTAGTGTTAAAGTTGCAGAACCATTTGATTCAGAGGTAGATGACATATAGAGCAAGCCATCTAAACCTTTCATTTTTTGCTCAATAACCTGAGTTACTGTGTCTTCAAGTGTTTGTGCAGACGCGCCCGGGTAGCTTGCTTGAATACTAATTGCAGGTGGTGCAATTGACGGATATTGAGCAACAGGTAGCCCCCGTACTGCTAATATCCCAGCGAGCATCACTACAATAGCTAACACCCATGCAAAAATGGGTCTATCGATAAAAAATCGTGACATTAAATTGCTCCGTTATTGTGTATTAGCAGAAGATTCAGCGGGAACAGCGCTAACTGGTGCGCCAGGTGCTATTTTTTGTAAGCCTTCTACAATGAGTTTATCGCCATCGTTTAGGCCATCGGTAATCAACCAGTTAGAACCGATTGTACGATCCGTTTTTAAAACGCGAGGCTCAACAGTATTGTCTTTACTAACAACCATTGCAGTGGGTTCACCTTTGGTATTTCGGCTAATACCGCGCTGCGGGGCTAAAATCGCATTAGTCTTTACACCCTCAACAATCACAGCGCGAACATACATGCCAGGTAATAATAGTTTTTCAGGGTTTGGAAATTCAGCACGGAGCGTTACCGAGCCAGTGCTTGGATCAACCGTTACTTCTGAGAATTGTAACGTCCCTTTATGCGGATAAGTCGAGCCATCTTCCATTTTCAATTCAACTTTAGAGTGCAATGCCATGTCTTTATCAAGCTCGCCACTGGCAATGGCTTTTTTCAAGCGAGTTAGCTCACTGCTAGATTGAGTTAAATCGACATAGATAGGATCTAGTTGCGTTACCGTGGCAAGTGCCGTAGTTTGGTTTGCACTGACTAAAGCCCCTGCCGTCACATTTGATTTGCCAATTTGACCACTAATTGGTGACTTAACTTTGCTGTAGTCCAAGTTAATTTTCGCTGTTTTAAGTTGCGCTTGAGCAGTCAATAAATCAGCTTCAGCGCCCTTATAACTGGCATCTGCTTCGTCAAAGTCTTGCTGGCTTACCGCCTTAATTTTTAATAGTTCATCATAGCGTTCAGACTTTGCTTTAGCATTCGCAATACTCGCTTTCGCTTTAGTAATTGCTGCTTTGCTCGTTGCTACTTGCGCTTCAAATGTTGATGCGTCTATTTGGTAAAGAGCTTGGCCTTTTTTAACTTCAGCCCCTTGGGTAAATAAACGAGACTGAATAATGCCACTCACTTGCGGGCGAATTTCAGCTACTTGCGATGCCGCAACACGCCCTGGTAACTCTTTGGTTAAGGTTAATGGCTGACTTTTAAGTGTGATCACCCCAACCGGCACTGCTTGTTTGGCCTGTTGGCTTACTTGAGGACTCTGATCGCAACCAGATAAAATAACTGCACTGGCTAAAGCTGACACTGCAAAAAGAACGACGCGAGAACGCTGCATGAAAACTACCTTTAATTTAGAATGAACGATCATTCTAAATTAAATTATTTAGAGATCCAATATTAATTAAGAATTATTTGCATAACTTTACAATGTGGTTTTGAGAAAATGCATGAGAAGTATGTAAAAAAGGAATCTACAACGTAACCCTATATAAAAGAGTACAGGCTATTAATTAAAAAAGGAGCTCTGTACTTGAGCTCCTTTGAGTATTTTCTTGGGTATAAAGCTTAATTGATTTCAGAGAACTTGAGCGCTAATTGCTCAATAGCACAGCCGTATCGACTAGCATTAATGCGCTTATATGAGGTTTCATCCGTCGCATTCAAACTCACCAAGAACGCTCCTTGCTGGCCCACTGCAGTTGTATCTTGGCTTAAACACAAGGCCTGCGTTAATGAACGTAATTTATTATCCGTTAATATATTATTGAAGCGCTGCATCGGCAGGCTCGGTATCTTGATGTTTGGTAGAGCATTCTCAGTACTGCGCTGATTTAAACTAAACCTTTGTTTATTATAGTTAAATACACTTCCTGATGGCCAATAAGAATAACGATAAGATTGCGCCTGCTCTAAGGTTAAACCTATGACACCTCGCTCACCTAATACCGTAAGTACATTACCTTCATTTGATTTGATCACGACCAAAGAGGTATTAGCGTCAATACCCAGCCCCACATGTTGGTTAGTTGTCTCAAGGGATGTAGCTAACAAAGCAAGGCTGTTTGTTTCACTAAACTGGCTTTTCAGAAATGCGTATTCGACACTTTCAAGCCCAGGCTTAGTTTTAACTTTTTTGTTTATTAACACATCAGCTGCTCTTTGTGGTTTATTTTCGATGTGTTGTACTGCAACAAACTCGGCATTTTTATTTTCAGCAATTAATACTGGAACATCGCGAACAGCACTTGTCCATGGGTAAGCCTTACCATCGGGGTTATAAAAGCTTGCACTAAGGTTATGTGTATTGCTGTTATTACCCGCCAAAACAATACCAGTACTGTTATTAATTTTTTCTATTAATGACTCAACCCCTTGCTCACAGAGTCTACGCTCAGTATTGACGCGCTTAGGGAACACAGCCTCTCTGTTATACAGCCCCATGTGTTTATGCCGAAACTGCTCAAGTTGACCACATTGCCCTTGAGTTAACGCCGTTGCTAATGCAGGCGTTAAGGCGAGCCACTCTACTGCCACTCCCATTTGCGATAAGACAGTCTCATAGTAACTTGCTGTAAAGTAAGGGTCTCGACTAGTTGCGCTTACCACTAACAGTTTAGGGTTTTCAGCTTTTACTTTTAAGCTCGCAGCAATAAATTTGTAGCTATCCTCCAGCCAAAGCTGATCTGCTTTACTATTTTTTAAATCAATATTAAGTACGCGCCCTTGCCCATCTGGTTGAGCAACTTGCAGCATATCAATCACATAATCAAACTCAAGTTGAGTTAATTCACTCATTTGTTGGCTTGCAATATCACGCCATGCCCACAACAACTCCCTTTTAGAAAGTAATGTTTGGTGAGTTTTTAATAACGTATTTAAATTGGTGATTGTTGCTGTTAGATGGCTTTTATTTGCTGTTGGCCAATCTTTTTTTATTTGCCCAATAGAATCTGTAGAAAGCGCATATAGCGCACTTTTTTCATCCCTTAACGGCGCATCTAATTTACAAAACTGTGGGCTTAAGGTAGTACAGGTTTCAATTGCACTGCCCATCATAATTAAGGTCTGTTCATTATTCTTGGCAGTTGCACTGTTAAAATTGATGAGCGATAAAAATAGTAGAATATTGGGTGTAATACGAGATACAAGCGAAGACAACGCCATGGTTAACCTTAGAGCAATTAATTAAAACACTGCCTGTATTGTTAACGATCTCGTTATCAACAACAAGCAGGTTTTAAAAAATCTTAAACACATCGATGTGTTAGCTAATTTTACTTACTAATAACTGTTCGACTCTAATACCTTCTACATCAACCACTTCAAACTTAAAGCCAGAAAAAGTAATATACTCAGCACGTTTAGGAATGCGTTTCATTGAGTAAATTAAATACCCTGCCACGGTTTCGTAATGCATTTGATCCGGAAATTCATCAATTTCAAGTACTTTAGCCAGCTCAACCACCGGGGTTAAGCCATCCACAAGCCACGAGTTTTCGTCTCGCGCAATGATCAGCTCATCGCCTGTGTGGGTTATTAAATCCCCCATAAAGCCTTTCAGTAAATCTTTTACGGTAACAATACCGACCACCAACGCATACTCATTTACAACGACAGCAAACGGTTTGGCCGCAGCTTTAAATGCGTTTAACGCCTCAGATAAACTGAGTGTTTCAGGCAAATAAAGAGTTTCTTTTTCTAATAAGTCTTCATTAATGTTTGCCACTTCGCCTTTAAGTACTTGGCGTAATATATCTTTTGATTCAACAGAGCCAATGAGTTTATCCAGATTGCCATTACATACTAAAAAATGGTTATGGGGATGCTCAATAATTTTGCAGGCAATATCAACGCTGGCTTCATTTATATCAAAATAAACAATTTGATCACGGGGTGTCATTACGCTTGATAAAAACCGTGCCTCTAAGTCAAATACATTGCCAATTAAGTCATATTCTTGCTGCTGTAAACTGCCATACTCAGCACCCGCATCCATCATCGCAACAATATCTTCAGTAGTGACAATATCTTCACGTTCTGCAGGCACTTTAAATAATCTTAAAATTAAATTAGTCAGGCCATTAAAAAACATTACAAACGGTGTAAGGGCAAACGTAACCCAGCGCATCAAGTTAACCAACCTAACAGCAACGGCTTCAGGCATGATCATCGCTAAGCGTTTAGGCATTAAATCAGCAAATAAAATGAACAGTGACGTAATAGTAAAAAACGAAATTAAAAAGCTGATTTGTCCAAGTAAAGGACCTTGATAAATCATCACCAAAACTCGCTCTACATAAGGAGAAAGGGCTTGCTCACCAACAATTCCTCCTAAAATGGCAATCGCATTAAGGGCTATTTGGATCATGGCAAAAAATGCGCCAGGCTGTTCCTGCAGTTTTAATACGGCAGCTGCGTTTGCATTACCTTCATCAGCCATCACTCTTAGCTTTATCTTACGCGATGCGGCTATAGCAATTTCCGACATAGCGAATAACGCACTGATCAAGATCAATAACCCAATCCCGATTAAATCACCCATTTAACACTCCAACAATAAGCGCTTTTATAAGCAAAAGCAGCTGGATTATAGGCTCTTTTTTAAACACAGCAATTTATATTTTAATTATCTTTAAAGTTATTAAATTACATAAACTTAGATAGGTATGATTGACTATAAAGCAGAAAACACACGGGTCAGCTCTAACTTAGATACTTTGTCTAACGCTTTATTGCAAGCAAAGTACAATGATGGCTGTTTAATATTAAGTTTTAACACAGGTTGTAGGCTATCTGCTGTGGGCTGAGATTGTTGCTCAAAGTCAGCTCGCTGTTTAGGTAAGATCACAAGATCGATACTATTTTTACGACTATGAACAATATTAAATATGTTATCAAAGCTATCCATAGCCAGTAAGTTTTTACCTTCTTCAAAGCCTTGAGATGATAAGTACTGATGACTATAGTTATCTTTAAGTACGGCAACACGATACTGTTTAGCTTGCTCTAAGTTATCGAACTGAATATTTTTAGAGTTTAGAGCGTAAAAGTTGGTAGTGAGTTCAGCTAACTCCGCAATCCAAAGTAGCTTATCTTCGCGCTCTTTAGAACGTGTTACCGAAAAAATACAGGTTTGTGGGTCGCGCAGGGCAGTATTAAATGCAGTACTCCAACTATGTACTGAAATTGCATAATCAATTGAAGATGCATCTAGGGCTTTACGTACCTTTTCAACAACATGGCCCGTTAGTTGATTATTATCGTCAATATATTGCGCAGGAGGAAAGTTTTCCGTAACGATATTGAGCTTAGCAAAGCATTGCGGGCTCAAAATAACCAATAGTAACAAATTCCATTTAACCACTTTAGTCCTCGCATTTTAGTAACTGATTTTACATCAAGCTGTGAATTGCAGTCTAAATATAGCGCTAATTTACTGATAAGTGAATAAAAAACAGGCCATAACAGCCTGTTTTTAAGATTTTTCTCTAAAAGGTTATCTGTTCATTGCATTGATTAAAAATGCTGAAATTTTTGCACCTTCCCTCAGCGTGGTTTCTGAGCTTGATTGACCTACTAATGAACTGTCGGTAAATGGCGCTATTTCCATCATATCAGCACCCGTTATTGGAAACTCATCAGCCAATGCTGCTAGGATATCTAACGCGTGCTTTGGCGTTAGACCATTACCTTCGGGAGTACCCGTTGCCGAAGCAAATTCTTCATCTAGAGCGTCAATATCAAAGCTTACATAGAGTTCGTCTACATTATCAGCTTTTAATTGAGCAATCACTTCACTGGCAATTTCTTGTGCGCCACGTTCAATGATTTCATGCGCCCAATGTTGTTTTACACCAAACGTTGACTCCCAATGTTCCTTTGGCTTACCGCTTGAGCGAATACCAAACTGAATAAGATGATGCGGCGCAGGTAAAAATTCTAAAATATGTGTACACCATGAACCAAAACATAAATCGATACCCAAGCGCTCAACCAATAAATCAGTATGGGCATCAAAATGGATGATGGCTGTACGTTTTCCTTGATCACGTTTTGCTTTTAAATATGCTTTAGTAAGTGGGTAACTAATTGAATGATCGCCACCAATACCAAAGATACCTTTATCGCTAAACGTAGCATAAAAGCTGTCACAAACATCTTCAGTAATTGACAGTGGGCTCACGTAATAATCACTATTAGGATTATCATAGAGCGCCTTTTGACAATTGCTAATCGTTGCGTCATTTAAGTATTTATCATGCAGTAAATGTGGGATAACACGTACATCACCTAAGTCAAAAGATTTCGCTTGGGGTTGTTGGTCAATCAAAGTGGAACGCAAAAATAACGGTCCCCAGTTTGCGCCACGTAAAATACCTCCGCCACAATCAGAGCTAATACCCAGAGTCACGGCTTTAAAAGGGCTGTCGGATAAAGTATCGAGTGAATCACGCCATAAAGTGTCAACATTATCTTCTTGACCATACAGTTTATTGCGTAACGCCGCTTTGCGCTCTTTTGCAGTATTAACAGTGAAAACTCCATCACCCGGTGGACATAAACAGTGTTCAACTTTGCTTTTAAATGTTTGCCATTGTGTGCTCATTACGATTCCTTACTCTGTGTTTTTGCGTAGTTATGCAAAAAGGACGCTGTTGAAAATAAATTTAATAAAACCTTCATGGTGGTCATTTCATAAAACATGACAACAAAGCCAATTTTACAAAGGCATGTAGAAAAAATAAATTTATCATTATGTAACATAGCTTTAGCTATAAATTAAAAACAACGCATAGATTCAAATTAAGTATATTAAAGGATAGATATAGTGTCTGTTTAAACAAGTCAACCGTTGTGTAGATTGATTAATTTGCTTCAGTGATTGAATATTCAAAGAGAATGAATAAAGCTGATAATCTAAAGCGGACATCCGTCCTGTACAGGCAATGTCATAATAGTAATGATGTTAGATTGACAATACTCATATGATTTAAAAGGCAACATTATGGAAAAGGTTTTTCATTTAGGACTTACTCGCGACGATTTACAAGGCGCAACGTTAGCAATCGTGCCGGGCGATCCTGATAGAGCTGAGCGCATCTCTAGTTTTTTGGAAAATCCACGTTGTTTAGTACAAACCCGAGAATTTCATGCTTACTTAGGCTTACTTAGCGGCCAACCTGTTGTAATATGTTCAACAGGTATTGGCGGCCCATCAACATCTATTGCAGTAGAAGAACTGGCTCAATTAGGTGTTGATACATTTTTACGCATTGGTACTACAGGGGCTATTCAGCCACATATTAATGAAGGTGATATTTTAATTAGCCAAGCATCTGTTCGCTTAGATGGTGCAAGCCAGCACTTCGCGCCACTTAACTACCCTGCCGTATCTGATTTTTTTGCGACCCAAGCCATGGTTAACGCCTGTAATAACTTAAATATTGATTTTCATATCGGTATAACAGCATCAAGCGATACCTTTTACCCTGGTCAAGAACGCTATGATACCTACTCAGGTTACGTACCAAAAGCGTTCCAAGGTAGTTGCGAAGAATGGCAAAAGCTTGGCGTAATGAATTACGAAATGGAATCGGCTACGTTATTCACCATGTGTGCAGCACTTGGTTTAAAAGCTGCCTGTGTGGCAGGGGTTTTAGTGAATAGAACGCGCCAAGAAATACCCAATGTTGACCACGGCGAGATTGAGAAAAAATCAGTTGCCGTGGTACTTGAAGCCGCTAAAGTGCTACTAAGTAAAGCTTAAACTATAGCTTTGTAAAGCTGGTAAGTTATCGTAACTTGCCAGTACAGCTTCACTCACTTGCAGTTGATTTTCAGCGCCTTGCGTTTGCACTAACTCTACCCTTGCAACAATTGCACTATCCATAGTTAAGCCTGCTAGATGGAGCTGACTGATTGCGCTTTGCAGTGGCGCAAGACTAGGGCTATACGCCGCATTTTCAGCATAACGCCCGTAAAAGCAGCCATTTTCAAATGTGGTTATTTTTACCGCACTATAGTTTTGTGTATACGGCACATAAGCTTGTTTTGCCTGTTCAATAAGCACAGGACAAACCTCTGAGTTTGCACCCACATGAGTAGATTGTGGAGCCGGATTAAACAAACTATATTGATTACCCAAATCCTTAGGTCCAAACGCGGCAGGCAACAATTCGGTGAGTTTAAATTGTTGAGTTGGCAATAAAATATCGAATGTTTCGGCATCTGCTAACTCATTCATAAATTGGCGGCAATAACCACAAGGTGCGTCACTAATCGCTATTTTAACAATAGACTTAGCACCATTGAGCCAAGCATTATTTATTGCTGATTGCTCAGCGTGAACCACTAAACTCAGCGGCTGATGTGCAAATTCAACATTAGCACCAAAATAAAAACTGGGCTGTTGCTGTGCATCTAACCCCACCACGATTGCCCCCACTAAAAACTGAGATATAGGCGCCACAGCAAATAAAGAGGCAATAGGTAAACAAGCCCTGAGCAATTCTGCTTGAGTGAGTGAGTGCTCAGTGCAAAGTGCATTAATATCTGCTGTATTTAATCGACCCTGTTGTGACTTAACTTGATTGAACAATGCATTACGCTCAGGTTCAGCAAATTCGAAAGTGTGCCCTGTTATTGAATTGATAGGCGAAGAAGATGTTGATGAAGTCATAAACAAATTTTACTTATTTAATGGCTTCACAGTGTAAAATGTTCAGCGACTAATTACCAGATTGATTTTCAAGCCAGCTTTTCGCAGTAGCAAAACATTCAAAGTTTTCTGCTGCTATATTAAACCGCTTTGCTTTTTGCAGAAACAAGTCGTGCATAAAACCATCAAAACTGACTATTCTGGCAATCAGGTAGTCTTTTAGCCAACCCGATATAGTCGGCATAATACTTAAAAGCTCGCTGGCTGGAAAATCGTGACTGAGCTCAGACACGTCGACCAGTAGCTTGTTACTGCTATACATTTCGCCATACTGCTGGGCAATCTGATAGAAATTAATCACATCCTGTGCACTTGCAGTCCCTTTTAATGTCATCATTATTAATGATGTGGATGCATCAAATGTGATGCAAGTTGAAACATTAGACATACAATAGACTCGGTTAATTGATGAAGTGCCAAAAAGCGAGGTATTGTAATTTTTTATTGGAGCGAGTCAAGAAATACCACCCGAACAGGTTAGACCAGGAATGATTTTCAGATAAAAGTACTATATTTATTGAGCGCAAACGGAACTTTCTGAGCTTAGTTCTTTACGCTTTTACTTGTAATCATGGCTACATAAAAACATAAATCACTTAGGGCTGGGGTAAAATGTAGTGTTTAATGCAGTTAAATACTACATTGTGGGCAATATAAAATTATATGCGCCGAGCCTTGTGAACACGGCGCACGTTGTGTACTGACATTACCCATTGATGGCCCCAAAGCTGCCAAAGAGCACAATGAAGCCATACATCACAATCATTAACCAGTATTACGCATACCTGCTGCAATACCAGTCATGGTGATCATTAATGCATTATCAATATCGCCTGATGCCCCTTCTTGCGCTTCGCGAGAGCGTTTAAGTAACTCCACTTGAAGTACATTGAGTGGATCAGTATACGGATTACGCAAACCAATAGACTCTTTGATCCAAGGTTGATCAGCCAACAAGCTTTGTTGCGGGCTCAATGATTGCACTAAAGCAATTGCCTGTTTAAGCTCTTTACGCAGCTCTTCACCTAATGGTTTATATTGTGGTTCAACCAATGCATCGTCATAATGAGCACTTAACCAACAATCTGCTTTGCTAAACACCATTTCAAGCATTTCTAAACGCGCTCTGAAGAACGGCCATTGCTGGCTCATTTCATTTAATGTTTCAACACCGTATTGCTCAACTGCTGCTTGTAAACCTGTAAGTGCACCTAACCAAGCAGGTAACATTAAACGGTTTTGACTCCATGCGAAAATCCATGGAATCGCACGTAGACTCTCTACACCACCATGTGGGTTTCGTTTAGCAGGGCGAGACCCCAGTGGTAATTTACCAAGCTCTTGCTCAGGTGTTGCCATTCTAAAATATGGCACAAAGTTTTCGTCAAAACGCACTACATTACGATAATGCTCGCATGACTTTTCACTGATCAACGCCATCACATCACGCCATTGATCTTTTGGCTCTGGTGGTGGTAATAAGTTACTTTCAAGCACAGCACCAGCGTAAATATTTAAGCTTTCTAATGCCACATTAGGTAAACCAAACTTAAAGCGGATCATCTCACCTTGCTCTGTTACCCGTAAACCGCCTTTTAATGAACCAGGCGGCTGTGAACGCAGAGCTTGTGCAGCAGGAGCGCCACCACGGCCAACGGTACCACCACGGCCATGGAATAATACAAGCTCAATACCGCGCTCTTGGGCAAGCTGTACTAGTTTATCCATTGCTTCATATTGCGCCCAACCAGCAGCCATCATGCCTGCGTCTTTGGCTGAATCAGAATAACCGATCATGACGTTTTGTACGCCCTCTGCTTGACCACGATACCAAGTATTATCAAGCAATTGCGTAATAACGCTGTGCCCGGCATTCAAGTCATCAAGGGTTTCGAATAATGGCGCTACTGGTAACTTAAAGCTACAGCCGCTTTCTTTTAATAACAACTGCACAGCAAGCACATCTGATGCCGTACGCGCCATTGAAATAATATATAAACCAAAGGTTGATGCATCTTGCTTTGCAATCACATCAAAGGTGTCGAGCACCTCTTGCACCTCATTGCTTGGCTGCCAATGCTTAGGAATAAGTGGACGACGAGAATTAAGCTCTGCAAGTAAAAATGCTTGCTTGTCTTCTTCTTGCCATTGGTTGTAATCACCCAAGCCTAAGTAACGGGTTAATTCAGAAAATACATCACCGTGGCGCGATGAATCTTGGCGCACATCCAGTTTGGCTAATCGAATGCCAAAACTATTAATTCGGCGTAACACATCCAGCAGTAAACCATTAGCAACCACACTCATATTGGCTTTAAGCAACGAGCGGTAACATGCTTCAAGTGGCTGCTTAAGTTGGCTAATGTCTGTAACAACATCTTGTGCTTCAGTGCGCGTGTTCATAATTTTAGCGCCAAGGTGAGCGACTGTTTCGCTTACTTGTGCTTTTAATACTTTTAATACCGCGCGATACGGTTCAAAATCCTGGCCCGCTAGCTCAACCAATTCGTCGCTAGCTTGAGACATTGAAAGCTCAGTGCTTAGTGTATCAATGTCGCGGCTGTATAAATCGAGGGCCATCCAGCGACCATGATCAAGAACTTGCTGAGTTACCTGCGAGGTCACAAATGGGTTGCCATCTCTATCTCCGCCCATCCACGATGTAAATTCGATGGGGCTATAATCGTTTGGTAGCTCAAGATCGAGTTGCTCTTTAACTTCTTTACTAAAGTCTCTTAAAAAGCGTGGTACTGCATGCCATAAGCTATTTTCAATAACTGCAAAACCCCATTTAGCTTCATCGATTGGGGTTGGACGAGAACGACGAATATCGTCTGTATGCCAAGCTTGACTTATTAGTTGCGCAATACGATTTAAAATGTTCTCACGCTCATACTCCAGGTTATCAGTACGCTCCAATGCGGCTAAACAATCGCTGAGTTCAACATGTTTATTTATAATTGTACGGCGTGTTACTTCGGTAGGGTGCGCAGTTAAAACTAAATTAATATGCAGTTTAGACAAACTTTCGGCAATTTCGTTAGGATCTAATTTACCCTGTTTAGCTTGGCTAGATAGCACTTTAAGTGTTTGGGTAAGCGGGCTTAGTTGACAAAAACCAACATCGTTAAAACGTGAAATAGTATGAAATTGTTCTGCAACATTAGCTAAATTTAAAAAGTGATTAAAAGCGCGAGCCACTGGTAATAGCTCTTCATCAGTTAAAGCATGCAGAACATCAATTAAGGCATGGCGGTCTTGCTCGTTACCTGTGCGCGATGATTTTGCTAAAGCACGAATTTCTTCCACTTTATCTAAAATCGCTTGTCCTTGGGTGTCTTTAATTGTTTGACCTAGTAGCTGGCCTAATAAATTGACGTTCCCACGCAAGGCGGCATATTGTTCACTCATTCCAAATACTCCATTGTTGATGTTTATACCCAAAGGGTACGATTAATAAGCGCTGCCGGACCTAAAAGCGTGGAGTGAGAGTAGAAACAAAAGTCGGCACGCACTTATCTTATTATTCTCAATACCTATTAATATCATCCATAAACACAATTTAACAGATCCAAAGCATATTCTATTTCGTAACAAGTAATAATGTACCGATAGATAAAACCTGCATATGATTATATTTTACGATGGCAACTGCCCACTTTGCGCAAAAGAAATGCAATCACTGAAACGCGCTGATGCACATAACAAAATTCAACTTGAAGACATTAACAAAGACGACTTTGAGCAGCGGTACAGCTATATCAAGCGTGAAGAAGCAATGGGATTTTTGCACGGTCAACAAGATAACGGTGAAATGATTTACGGCTTAGATGTTACCTTTGCAGCTTGGCAAACCGTTGGCCGCCATTCATGGTTAAAATTACTGCAATTACCTGTTATACGTTTTAGTGCTGATTTAGGTTACTGGCTGTTCGCTAAGTATCGTAAGCAAGTAACGTCTTTGTTTTGCAAAACCAGCTGCGGGATAAAATAATGGCCCCAACGTATGTTCTTTTCGGCGCAAATAGCGCTATTGCTAATGCCTACTTAAATACAATTGTTGAGCATGAGCCAAACGCGAACATTATATGCGTTAGTAGGCAGCCCATTAACCTAAGTGATAACCGCATCAAGGTTAAATCATTCATTTGCGACTACTCTACAGCAAGCCTGAACGACTTAACTCACTATCTAAAAGGCCATAACGTAAAACCACATCAGGTCGTTATATTTAATGGACAGCTACACAACGAAGAGTTCATGCCTGAGAAAAAACTTGAAGATATTAATGCGAATTATTTCAATAGTATATTAAATACAAATACATTAACGCCAATACTGTGTTTGCAAGCAATTATACCGCTACTAGATCACCATACACCCTGTACTATTACCAGCTTAAGCGCTCGCGTTGGCAGTATAAGTGATAATAAACTAGGCGGTTGGTATAGCTATCGCGCCTCAAAATCAGCGCTCAATATGCTGTTTCAAACTGCTGCCATCGAACTTGCCCGTCGAGCAAAGCAGACTCGACTCGTTTTATTTCACCCTGGTACTACAGATACAGCCCTGTCAAAACCATTTCAAAAGAATGTTCCACAAGGGAAATTATTTACTGCGCAATATGTTGCTCGTTCTCTATACACTCTTTTAAATCATCCGCAGCGGCTTGGTGATGCAGGCAATTGTGCTTATATTGATTACCAAGGAAATACCATTGCTTGGTAACTCATTTAAACCCGTTTTAAATAGTCAGCTTACTTTAACATTCACAAAAAGGATTAAAAATGCACTTTAACAAAGATGCACTCGAACAACTTGATTCACGTTATCGCGCTCACCTAATCAACTCGTTGTCCGGTTTTAAAAGTGCCAACCTAATTGGCACGCAAAATAAAGATGGGCAGACCAACCTCGCCATAGTTAGCTCAGTGTTTCATTTAGGCGCGCATCCGCCACTGGTTGGCATGATAATCCGCCCACACAGCGTACCCCGTCATACTTTCGAGAATATAAAAGAAACCGGTATTTATACTATTAATCAAATTAACAGTGATATTTATAAGCAGGCACACCAAACCTCAGCTCGCTATGATGCAAATGAGTCAGAGTTTGATGCAACCGGTTTAAAAACAGAGTACTTAAATGACTTTAACGCCCCCTTTGTTTCACAGAGCCGCTTAAAATATGCCTTAAAGCTTGTTGAGCACCAACACCTTGCAATAAACGGCACTGAGTTGGTGATAGGAGAAATTATAGATCTACATATAAACCCAGACGTTATTAGCGATGATGGTTATATCAATATTGAATCTCTCAATACAGTGGCAGTAAGTGGCTTAGACAGCTACCACACGACTAATCTATTGGCCCGATTACCGTATGCAAAAAAATAACGCGCCAACTAATTACCACTCAAACTTATTACTGCTAGCTTATTAGGATTTAACTAAATCGAAAGCTTCCAATAAATAAAATTAGCCCAGCTAATAGCCATATTAAAGCAAATTTGTGCCACAGCTGGGCATTGTTGTATACATTATTGGGGTTATCTTTATCGACCAATAATGTACATGATTTGCCTGACTTAAAAAGAGAAAATAATTTTTCATCATGGCCAATCATCACACTATGCAAATGATTATTGTATCGAAAGCTAACTAACATCGTCTGCTGCTGCGTCAGCTCAAGTGCGGCAACTCGGTTATTAACAACAGCAGTGATATTATCAATTTTACATACTCGCCAATGGTGCTTTCTCACTTTGCATTTAAGCCATCTTAAAAAAGGCAGTAAACCCACTAGCGTAAAACAAATACCTAAAACAAATAATAAACTGCTCATTATTAATTAACCCTGTAGTGACTGATAAACATGATTAGCCGCAATTAAATCACTTAACGCTGTACCTACTGATTTAAATAAGGTTATGTCTGTTTCATTAAAACGTGCATAATTATTTTCTTGCGCTAACTGAGCGAGTTCAGCGCATACATCTTGCTCGCTAAACATTCCTTCTTTTATTGGTATCAATAACTCTCCTGCTTCGCCTAGCACATTTACACGGCTATCAACGTAAACTCGGCTGCGAGTAATTGTTTTTGTATCACACTCTCTCGATTCACTATGATGGTTGCCAATTAAATCAACATGTGTGCCTGGTTTTAACCAGTTTCCATCAAACAAGGGGGCCGCAGAGCCTGTTGCACAACTAATTACATCTGCACTGTGTATAGTTGACTCATCACTTTTTCCTATAACAACATCAATATCAGCGAATGCTGCCCTTAAACGGTTTTGTAATACCCTTGCTTTTTCTTGATTGCGCGCAATTAGCGTAACACGCGTAAAGTTTCGCACACTTAGATGCGCTCTTATCATGTACTCAGCCAGATTACCGCTACCAAAAAAGACAAAGTGCTGGCTGTTTTCTCGTGATAAATAATAACTGGCTAGTGCCGATACTGTTGCCGTGCGCCATAATGTAATGCGAGTTCCATCGACCAAAGCTAATGGCTCGCCATGCTCGCGCGAAAACAACATTATTTTAGAATACAAAGACTCATAGCCTGTTTGGCTATTTTCTGGAAAATACGTAAATGCTTTTACACCTATGACCTGCTCATTCCAGGCTGGTAATACAGCAAACGCATCATGTTTCAAATTACTATTATCAAGCTCGTATACATTGCGCTTAGGCATACCAAACTCTTGTGAAAAACCTGTACGCATCGCGGTGAGTAAAGTTTCAAAATCCAGCACTGAATCAATCTGATTTTTATCAATGATTTGCATTATTATAATTCCAATTCAAAAGGTTTAGAGGTATGAGTTAGTAGCTCAAAACCCACTGCAAGAGGTTCCTATAACGAAAAATGCCGAGCATTTCAGTGCCCGGCATCAAAGCTGTCTCGCTCTATAAGAGAATGTGCTTAAACATTGATCAGTTTTAGTTTTTCGCTTGTTAGAGACTATCCTTAACTAAAACTGAAACCCAACAGCCACTTACCAGGGAACTTAAAATTCTATACGAGCAGTTAATGACATATAACGAGCACCTTGACGGTCAGTAACTAAACCATAGTCAGGGTTTAACTCTAAGCCGTTATCGCCATACTGAGCACGCTCTTCGTTAATATTTATCGCACTATCGCTGTTAAATAAATTATAAACAGTGCCTTTTAAAATCATATCTGAACCAAAAAAGTCAGTGTAGTAAGTTAATGACATATCTACATTAGTCATCCAAGGTAAGTTACCTTTACTACCACGTGGTGCAGGGTTGCCATTTTCATCATAGTGCGATGCTTGGTCATAGTACTTACTAATACATGCATCCCAAGGAGTGCCTTGCTCACAGCTATCAACACCTTCTGGGTGAACTGAGAAGTAGCTCTGGGGACGACCTGAAATAGCGCTTGCAACTAAACCAACGGTGAGTGCTTCAGTAATATTGTAGGCACCACTGAGTTTGAATGAATGACGATGATCGTTTGGTAAATTACCATAACCATGATCCATCAAATCGCCGTAGTCATACGAGGTTGTCCAACCTGGATCGGCTTGGTTGTTATCCGTTTTGACTAATCCTTCAGTGTTACCATAACTATGTGACCACGTATAAGACGTATTAATTCGTAAATCATCCGTAACATTACCATCTAAAGTAAATTCAAGAGCGAGGTATTTACGTTGAGCTTCTGGTAACGCAAGTTCTTCAGCGCTCAAATTAACGTTATCTACTTCACCATCACCGTCGAAGTCATACGACATTTGAATCGCTTCACCAGGGTTGTTTAGTACATAATATGAGCCTTGGCCTACATTATCTTCAATACCCATTTCAGCTAATTTTTTCGCAAGTACTGGACCTACATCGGTGTCTTCTACACTGCGACCTAGATCACGATAAATAGCCCGTACACCTGCTGACATCGTATCAAACACTTCTTGTTGATAACCAATTGTAAACTCATCGCTGTACATTGGTTTTAAAGAAGCCGAGGCAATTAACCCTGGTTCAGTAATACCACGTTGACGCCAGCTTCTATCACCTATCATACCACCACGGCTAGGTGAACCATCAGCTGTTAAAGAAGGTGAACCATTGCCTTCTAATTGGTCTAATTCGAAATACTCAAACCATTCAATAGACGCAGAACCTTGTGTGACATTCATGTTCGCAGATACTGGTTGGAAATAACGACCAAAAGTTGCAAATACTTTTGCACTACCATCACCACTAACGTCATAAATAGCTTGTAAACGTGGCGCGATTTGATTATCAATATCAACGAAAGCACGGCCGTCTGAAACAGTGTTTTCAAACTGGCTATAACGCAAACCCATGTTAAGCACTAAATTATCAGTTGCTTGCCATGAATCATTAATATAAAACGCTAATGAAGTGGTATCAGAATCTACTTCACGACTACGTACTCGTCTTTCGATATAATCATTACCTAATGCTGCACCAGAGACATCGTTTTCACCAGCTGTTTTTATAGTCCACCAGCCTTCAGCGTCCCCAATACCATTTTGACCTTCAAAGTAATCAACTTTCACATTGGTGTAATCGATACCAAACTGGATTGAATGCATATCCAAATCCCAGTTAAAGTCAATTCTAGCTTGGTCACGAATATACTCTTCTTCTGTTATTCCTGAATTAGTGTGTTGGCTTAACGTTAAAAAGCCATTTCTTTCGTCCCAAACACCTGGATTAGGTGATGCAACAACGTTTTCAACATTTTCAGTTACGCGTCCAACGACTGCTGACACAGAGAACGTATCACTAAGGTAGCCATTGTAGTTAATGCTATAAACCTTGCCGCCATCTTCACCCGGTGCGTCTACACCTTGCTGATCACCAATAACATCATCCTGCCAACTATAAGCAAACGTTTTATTAGTCCAAGTACGTTTGTTATTCATTGCAGAGAAGCCAACCGAGTGATCTTCATTAATAAACCAATCAACTTTGGTAAACCAACGGTCTTCATCACGTTCAAAATCAGAAAATGTGGTTTGCCCAGCACTGTTCGACTCTTCTCTGCGTGGAGCAAATAGACCATAGAAGAAAAGCGTATCTTCAATAAGTGCACCGCTCGCCCATAACTGTACTTCTTTAAAGTCGTAACTGCTCTGTTGCGTATTGGTACTGATGGTACCGCTATCTTGGAATATTGAATCATGCTGACTACGAAGACTATCAGGATCCCAGCGCACCTCTGCACCAAATTTAAAATCGTTATCACCCGATTTAGATACAGCGTTTACAATACCGCCTAATGCACCACCAAATTCAGGGCTAACACCACCGGTTTTAACTTGAGTTTGAGAAATAGCTTCCCACGGTAGACGAATTGAACCCAACCCTGTACGAATACTTGTTACATTCAAGCCATTAAAGTAGTAGCCATTTTCAGCTGCTGATGCGCCACCAAAACTAGAAGCACCTTTAAAATTAGAGCCACCTGGAGCCGCGGTACCTGGTGCAAGTAAAGCAATACTCTCAAAACCCGTATTTACTGGCATAGCTTTAAGCTCAGCATCGCTAAACGTTAAGCCAGAGGTTGAAGAGGCCATATCAACACGACGAATTGCTGAACCGGTTACTGCGATACGCTCAATGTCGGTGCCAGCTTTAAAAAGTTGTACATCAAGGATAATTGACTGACCAATCGTGACATCAACATTTTCTTCAGTCATTGTTTCGTAACCATCTTTTACAATAGTCACGTCATAAGTACCCACAGGTACATTACGTAATAAGTAATCGCCCTCAGCATTACTTGTGATGGTGTAGACTAAACCTTTACTCTTATGCTTAAGCGTAATTGTTGCGCCAATTAAATCATTGCCTGATTGCGCAACAATGTGACCTTTTACAATACTACTACCATCAACTGCCTGAGCAGCAGGTGCCATCATTAATGCTGCTGTTACCGCCGTTGCCAATAGGGTTTTTACACCCGCACCCCGAGTTTGCTTTTTATTATATGTAAACATGTAAATGTTCCTTGATCCTGTTGATTTATTGTCTGTCGTACCTCTGACGTAAAAAATATACACTTATTACATATTGTATACAATATTAAATATCCATTTAATTCGCATAATATTAAAAATATGAAACAACCACAATCAACGTTAGGGTTTTTTATGTTTATATTCAGTGGATTACATATTTAAATATAAATTTAAAAAGTACCATGAGTAAGAAAATTAATTTCTATATGGTAAATAGTAACTACTGAAATCAAACTTTAGCGTTCGAAATGGGTAAAAAACGAGCATAAAAAGTAACATTTTCGCAATTAACACAATGACCGAGAATAAGCGCTCCGCACTAAATGACTAAAAGCAGTCAGGAATACAAAGCTAAAAAGTCTATAACAACTATAAAGCCACGCCACACAACTCAATAATTAGCTATTGAGGTAGTGTGCCTATCGTAACGACTTCTGCTGTTAGCCCATGAAATATTTTGACTTTACCGGATTTTTCATGAATGAGTTTTAACAAAGGTGCATGTATTAAGTCTATGCTCGCTTACACTCTGCATCGTTCGCTGATTAACTCTACAACCCTATGTAATTGCAGAATTAAAAAGTAAAACTTTGCCCTAATTTAGTAGGGCATAACGGCAAAATATAGCCGTTTTTACCGACTATCCGCTCTTATCTGTGATTGAACTTTAAGCTGGATTTATAGTTTATTCTTATCCCAGCCTTGCCGAAGTTAATTTTACTGATACAATAAATTTGTATAATGTATACAATTACAAATTTAAAAGAGGAAATATGATGCACACGAACAGTAAAGATTGGCGATATACAGTGATGCCAGCGGTATTTACATGGCTAAAAGAAACAGAGTCTGGAACCGTTGAAATTGACCTTGATGCAACGCAAAAATACGCTGCCGACATTTTAAAAGTGCAAGGAAAAGGTGGAACTCGCATGGGGGGCCTTGTTGGCTCTGGTACTTTGGGTGAAAACAGCTACCTGAGCTCCGAGCAGCGTCTTTCTTTACTACAAGCCCTTTCAAGTGTTGCTAAAGAATACAATGTTCCATTGATCAGTGGCGCAGCAGCAGAAACAAAAGAAGAGCTGGCTAAAATCGTTACAGAGCTCGCCACTGTTGGCGTAGATACCGTAATGGTGATGCCACCCAAAACAAAAGAGTCACCTTCTGATGAAGAAATGTATGAGTACTATGCACTTTCTGCTACAGCTGCAAAAGAAGCCGGCATAACAATAATGCCTTATAACAACCCTGACGCCGCTGGCTACCATGCGCTATCAACTGCTCTTCTTACTAGACTTGCTGCTTTACCTGAAGTAACAGCACTTAAAATATCTACTATAGATGTATCAGTTATTGAAACCATGATGCTAGAAAATAAAGACTTAAAAGTACTAGCTGGTGTAGATACCGTAACTGTACATGCAGGGCTTGCTGGCGCATGCGGTGGAATTACAGGTGTTGGTTGTATATTTCCAAAAGCAAGTGTCACTATGCAGGAGCACGTAAATAAGGGCGAATGGGCTGAGGCAAATAAAATATCTCAAGCTATGAACTCTATATCTTACCTTGATGCACAGCCGCTACTTCTAGAGTATCTAAAGTATGCTTTTGGTATTCATCACAATGATACAACTGGGGGCCTTCGTACCTTTGGTAAAAAGTTAACTCAACAGCAGATTGATGATGTTCATACACGCTATATCAAAGCAAAAGAAAGACTTGAGATTCTAGGTTTAATAGACTGATTACTTCAAAAGTTGACAAAAAAGCTCCGTTATTACGGAGTTTTTTGTCTCTAGAGTTTGACAATTTGATACTCGCTCTACTCGTTAGTTAACGATGTATGGCTCTTGAACACTTGCACATGTATCAAGTATATATTGCACCATACGAAGAATACCTAAACGAGGTTTATCAGATTTTGTCTCATCAGGGAATCGTGTTTCACCATCATACAACGCATTAATAACCAGTCCTTTTTCATTTAAGCCATCAGCGGCAGCAAAAGCAACCTTTGACGACGGGTACTCTAATACCGTAACAAGACTTCTGTAGCTTGATGTCCATGTTAGAATGCTGGTATTGTTTTTACCATATTCTGTATCTGCAAAATTTTATCTACTCCTTGGCGCTCCAAACCTGCCGGGAATGCATAAAGACCGCTGTTTAACTGCCAATACCAATCCATATTCCTCCCCGTTGCAGGGAACTCTTTATTTTGACTGTTAAACATTCTTGTACACATATACACTCCTATTAAAGTGTTTAATTATTAAAATAATGTTGCCGAGGTGACAAAGCCACGATGACTAATCCACCTTAACTTTACGAGTAAAGTAAAAATGCATACCAGTAGTACTTTAATTGATAACCAAGATAGGAAACGGGTTTTACTTGCTGCTAATTATTTTATAGCCGTGATGAGCGCTTTTACTTCTTACATTAATTTTAAGGTTGGCACCTATTTGGCGCTTGCTTCTATTCAAGCCGTAGTTGTTTTTATATGCTTTTATTTAATTTTAAAAATTCGAAGCGATAAATTGAGGCTATCATACAGTTTAATAACCTCTTCCATATATATGCTATTGGTGACTTATGCAACCTACATGAGCAATTTAAACACGGCGATTGGTGCATGGGGAATGACGTTACCCGTTTTATTTTATTTTTTAAATAGTATACGGCCTGGCTTTATCTTTTCCATCATGTATTTGTTCATATACACTTGGATTTTAGTCGGTGTTTATAATACACAAAATATAAAACCATTAGCGAACTTTGTTTTAGCGTACCTTATTGTTTGGGGGATCGCGCACGTTTATGAAAAAAACCGCCTAAAAAATCAAGCTCAGTTGACTAAGTTAGCTTTAAAAGATCCATTAACCAATGCAAACAACTTACTGGCATTGAGGCATGATTTTGAGCAACGAACGAAAGCTGAAAAAGATGTTGGTTTAGCCATGCTAGACATAGACTTTTTTAAAAAAGTTAATGATACCTACGGGCATGATGTTGGGGATGATATATTGATGCAACTGGTAGAGCTTTTTCAGAAAAAAGTATCTGAGAAAGATGTTTATCGTACAGGCGGCGAAGAGTTTGTATTATTATTTGATGCCAGTGAAGATGAAGCGTTAAAAGTGTTAAAAGAAATATGTACAGAAACAGAGCATAAGACATTTAACTGTTCCAATGGAAATAATATAAATGTAACTCTTAGTTGCGGGTTTATTCATTTTTCTGCTATAGCGCTACAAGAACCTAATAGTCTCTCTAAAATGTTAAAAACAGCCGATCTATTGTTATATCACGCAAAAGAGCAAGGGCGAAATCAAATAATCACAAGAGAAAATTAAATAAATGTGCCTGTCCTGTTTCTCATGTTCCTGTTGTAATAATGACTATTGATATTGGGCAAGAATATAAATATCAAATTACTCGAAAATGACCTTTCGCTATGATGCGAGGACGTTCAAAATTCTGTGTCAGCTTAAATTCTTAAATATCGAGTACGCTGTCTAAGCGTCCTTCAAAATAAATGGCCAACTGAGATAAACACAAGCTCCAATTGTGGATTGGCATGGTCC
>NZ_JBMMUC010000024.1:0-64327 GCF_049257175.1 Pseudoalteromonas mucoides | reverse complement strand
TTGCCTATTGGTGCGAATACATTTTAGGGCGAGGTAGCTCCTCAATAAAGCCCGTATATAAGCGCGCATCTATACTTGTTTTAAAGATAGTTTTTGTTGATTTACTTAGGGAGTCCATATAAGCACCTAGTCACTTTCTATAGCCTAGCTTCTTTAACTCGTAGGTTGGGCTTTAGCCCAAAAAGTTGCATCATCTTGGCTGATGGTTTTTTATGCTAACTTGCTAACTTGCTAACTTGCTAACTTGCTAACTTGCTAACTTGCTAACTTGCTAACTTGCTAACTTGCTAACTTGCTAACTTGCTAACTTTTTCTCACATATTGTCGGGATAAATCCGCGACCTACATTAGAAACCTTATTCAAGGTTTTTTGCCAGATTGCTGGCAGCAACCAAGGGGCGATCGGTTTTCAAATTGATTCTGCTGCAAGCAATTCATCCTTGAAGCTGGGTTCCTGTCAGCATCCATGCTTTCACTTCCTCGTGCTGCGAAACTTCGTTTCGGTCACTCGTCACCCAGCGCCACCCGAGCATCACGCTATTTCCTTCAAATAATCAATTGATGTGAACGTAAACGCCGTGTATTCGCCAACTTTCACATCCATGTACGCCCCCCAGTTCGGCCATCCGTGGCCTCTCGTTCAAAGCTACGCTTTTCACCCTTGGCGAAGTCACGGCTTATCGCGCATCCATGCGCGATATTACTCATCAATTACTTATTTTCAGGGCGTGATGATGGGGGAAGGGTGTTAAACGTGAGGTTGGTATTTGGTCTCGGCAAAATGCAAAGCGCTGGTACTTTGGTTCTCTTTAATCTAGAGGATTGAACTGAGTTTGACCGCGATAAAAGCCTTAGGTAAGCTATTGACATGAAATCAATTTGAATTGTTTTGATGAAAGATAATAAAAGTATAAAATTTATAAATTTAGCTTCTAAAAACTGGGGGGTTGTAACTACGATTACCTTCTTTGCTTACAGTATTTTTTGCTATTTTTGGACAATTATTTACTTTAATAGTTGGGATGTTTTTGCTTTTGATTATTTATCAAATATAGATATCTATAACTTTACTATAGTATCTAGTGGCCTTCCTTTTTCATTAATACTCATTCTGTTGACCCTATTAATGTTTAAAGCGACAAAAGATATTTCTTATGTATTAAAAAGAAAAGTGCGTGCCAAGAGGATTATCTATAGTGACAGGAAAAATGAGTGTGAAGAAGAACCCAATCTACTTTTTGTAAATGCTCTATCAATTATGATTTTAATGTTAGCGGCATACGTTACTTATAATTATCACGTAAAATCTATTTCATCTAAAATTGAGTTAGCCAAATACAAGATTATAATTAAAAATCGACATCATATTATGTGTGGTCATATTATTAGCAATGTTGGTGAGAATTTAGTTGTATGGGATTTTAGCTCTGACAACATTGTAGCTTTAAGCAAGAGCGCAGTTGAAAGTTATAGTGAATTAAGATTGGCTTCTCCTCCATTTGAATACAAGTTGGTATACCCTGATGGTACTTTAACACCTCGTAAACATGGATGGACTTCACCACCCCCAAGAAATATAAGAATAGAAACTGAAGATAGTAAGAAAGCGTTTCAAGAATGGAAAAATAGTTTCCTAAAGCAATGCTCCAGCTCAGACAGAACAAATAAATAAGACACCTATGCTTGTTTTATTCTTGCTGTCCAACCCAAAATAAGAATAGGAGCAAATACTTTGCTACATAGCCCTATTTATCTGAGCATGTATTCTCAGTAATATACTCACTAACACTGAGATTTTTACAAAGTGACATAAAGCAAGTGATCACCCCCTACACACCTTTACCCCACCTCCAGCATGTTTTAAAGCAATAATTTGGCCTTGGCTGTTGTGTGCCATGGCGAGCATGTCGCCCATGGTGATGCCGC
Organism: Pseudoalteromonas mucoides; assembly: GCF_049257175.1. NCBI lineage: Bacteria > Pseudomonadati > Pseudomonadota > Gammaproteobacteria > Alteromonadales > Pseudoalteromonadaceae > Pseudoalteromonas > Pseudoalteromonas mucoides. Next base: position 62,401 of record NZ_JBMMUC010000024.1, on the reverse strand, counting down.
TTTCGATGGCGTGTTTGGTGTTTAAATTATCCAATAATGAGTTTTTTATCTGAATGAGCATTTCGCTGTGGCAGCTGGCGATGTACCAGTCATCATCAACGTTAACTAATTGGCCGTATTCAATATAGCGCTGTTGATGTAGGCGCAGGTCGGCGGCGAGCTTGTTGTCGAGTTGTTGTTTTTTACGGGTAATTTCACTTGAATAACTGCCCGCATTATCGACTTGATGAACTTCAATAAAGTGATACTTACTTTGCTGTACGGCATACGTGTTAAGTGTGCTTTGTTGCTCGGGATTGTTATCTGTGGTGTTAAAAACGGTAAAGCCCAGCACGACTAACGCACAGGCGAGGCCGGTCATTTGTAGGGGTAGTAAAAAGCGGGTGGGCTTTTTGTTTGGAGCGCTATCTGAGAGCTGCGTTAATGTGGCACGTTGCTCTGAGCTGAGGGTATGGCGTTTTTTACGCTCGCTAAAATGTTGTTCAAGTTGGTGTTCAAACTGCTCGTTATGCTTGGTCATTGTCAGCTCCTAGTATGATTTTTAAATTTTGTTTTGCATAACGTAGCCGTGTTTTTACGGTTTCATGATTGCTTTGGGTAATATGTTGTATGTCGTCAAGCGAAAAGCCTTCTTGTTGTAGAGTGAGGGCTTCACGTTGCACAAAGCTTAGTTGCATTAAAGCACGGTTAAAGCTGTCATAGTCAAAACTTGGCTCTGTTTGAGCGGCTGTCATTGCAGTGCTCTCTTCAAGCTCTACAAAACGCTGTTGTTTGCGGTATTCATCAATTAACGCATTGCGAGCTAAGCGAAATAGCCAGGCTTTAGGGTTGTTTTGACCTTGATAGTGATGGCGTTTTTCCATCACTTTTAACCACGTTTGCTGGCTAATATCAAAGGCGAGTTGCTCATTACTTTGCGTCACTAAATAATGATATAAGTCGTTACCGAACAAGGTGACGAGCTTAGTTAAGTGACGTGTGTCGCCACTTTTTGCATAGTCAGCTAAGTAATCATCACTTGGCTGACTAATAAACCATGATTTTAAACTTGTAAGCATAGGCACCCTAGTATGTATTCGCGCTACTGGTTTTGATCTAATTTAAAGTCAAGCTGCACACTTTGACCAGTTTGTAGTTGTGCTACGCCATCAATCACTTTAGGGCGGTATTTCCAACGCTTGATTGCTCGCAGTGCTTCGCGGTCAAAAATATGTTTTGGTTCAGAGTCAGTTACTTGCGCATCAATAACTTCACCACTTGGTGATACATTAAAGCTTAATTGTACCCAACCTTCAATGCCTTCACGTGCTGCAATTGTCGGGTATTTAGGGTTAATTCGCACAATGGGTGTTGCTTCACCTGTGGGTTGTTGTAGGTGTGTTTTAATATCTCCACCTATTTTACCAATACTAATATTGGGTGTAATTGCTGTTGTGATTACATTGGTATCAGTGCTAGGCGGGTTACGGGGCGGTACCTTTGGCGGTGTTTGCATTTTTGGTGGCGGCGGTAGTGTTTGCTTTTGTTGCACTTTGGTATCTTCAGGTACTTGAAATATTTCTACTATAATATCTTTAGTGTTTAAATTTGTGGCGCGTTGCTCACCACTGATTAAGTATTGCATAAAAGCGAATGCGGCAAACGTCATGGCTGCACCACCAATAATTGCGGTTGATGTTTTTAATGTTGGGTTAGTGTGTGGAAAATCTAATGTTTGCATAAGCGAGCCTTTGTAATTAAGAACATAGTGATTAGTAAAACGTGTGATAAATTAAAAAGGGGTGATATTTTTTATAGCTTTTGCTGATTTATTTAAATTTTAACATCGCTATTTTATTAGGTTGTTGTATTTTATGTTAAAGTTATAAGGCTTTAGTCGTCTTTCATTTATGTTTATACAAGGTATAAATTCCAAATATGTTTGTAATCGATAATATAATTCTTGTCAGTGCCGTATTAATTTTATTGGGGGTTATTTCGAGTAAGTTATCTGCTCGAGTTGGTCTACCTGTACTCGTTTTGTTTTTACTTGTTGGCATGCTCGCAGGGGAAGATGGCATTGCCGGTATTTCATTTGATAATGCCGAGGCAGCGCATGCACTCGGTACGTTAGCTCTGGCGATTATTTTGTTTGATGGGGGGCTGCAAACACCGATAGGTTCTATTAAAAAAGTTTGGAAACCTGCATCAGCGCTGGCAACCGTTGGGGTATTTTTTACTGCGGTGATTACCGGCCTAGTAGCTACATATATTCTTCAATTACCTGTATTACAAGGCGTTTTATTAGGGGCTATTGTTGGCTCAACCGATGCCGCAGCCGTTTTTGCGCTACTACGAAGTGCGGGTATCCATTTAAATAAAAAGCTTAAATCGACACTGGAAATCGAAAGTGCATCCAATGATCCTATGGCTATCTTTTTAACCATTGGCTTGCTTGAAGTTTTAGTCAATGAAATGAAGTTTGGCGCAGGATTATTACTCTTGTTTGTTCAACAAATGGGCATAGGGGCATTGTGTGGTGTGCTCATTGGTAAGTTGGCTATGTGGCTGATAAACACAATTAAGCTCAATACGTCGGGTTTGTATTTAGTGATGGTGACTGCATTTGGTTTGTTGTCATTTGGTTTATCAGCCTCGTTGGGCGGTAGTGGCTTTTTAGCTGTATTTATAACCGGTGTTATCATAGGTAATAGCGAATTTGTATACAAGCGTGGTATTTTTCTGTTTCACGATGGCTTAGCGTGGCTGGGTCAAATAACGATGTTTGTGGTGTTAGGTTTACTGATTAACCCTTCGTCATTAGTTGATGTGTGGTTAGAAGGACTACTCATTGCATTAGCGCTTATTTTTATCGCTCGTCCTCTTGCTGTGGCACCTATTTTAAAGTTATTTGGCTTCAGTAATAAAGAAACCGTTTTTGTTTCGTGGGTGGGGCTACGTGGTTCAGTGCCAATTATTTTGGCTATTTTCCCTTTACTATTTGGTTTACCGGGTGCTGAGCTTATCTTTAATGTGGTGTTTTTCGTGGTGCTTATATCGGCAACATTGCAAGGTGCAACGATGCCATGGATTGCTAAAAAATTAGGTTTGGTTGAGCCGCCGCCATTACATGCCGCAGCAAAGCTTGAAATTACCGCTCTTAATGAGATAGATATTGAGATTGTAGAATATACCCTCAGTGATGAGTCGCGAGTTGTAGGACGGCGCTTATCAAGAGCTGCACTACCTGAGAGTGTTGTAGTTGCGATGATTACCCGAGGTACATCAACAATTCCACCAAGAGGCTCAACGACATTAAAATCGCAAGATCATCTCTTTGTGGTTTTAAAGCCTAAAAATAGGGCGTTTGTAGATTTAGTTTTTGCAGCAACAGATGAAACGCACCAAGATGATAATCATCTAACAAAGAATGAACTTCGTGTTAAGGGAGTCACTTTAGTCGGTGACATTTATTACTCGTATAATATGAAAATAGATGCGCCCGAAAATCTAAGTTTAGAAGAATTAATTAACGAGAAGTTAGATCAGCCTCTGCGTAAAGGGGCTACGTTGGTGATAAATAATGTGCATCTGCGTGTGATCACTATGGTTAATAAGCGCATTGTGACTATTGGCTTAAAATATATAAATGATAAGAGTAAAGAAATTATGGTTAATTAGCCCACAGGTACTAAAAACTCACACAATGGTTCGTTATTTTTATTCTTATTTTACTAGGCAGTTATGCAACTTATTCAAATTGATAAAGCTCGTTATCGTAAGCACTTGAACCGCGTCATTATTGGCTGTGGTTTAGCGTTAGCGGGTGGTAGTTTAGCTATTTCGCAAACTTTGATTGCGTTGTTTCCGGATGAAAGTGGCAGCCACTTTCATTGGAATTTATTGGGTGTTGTGGTGACGAGTGTTGCTATTGCCTTTTTACTTAACAAATACCGCAAACACGACTGCATGACCGAAGTAGTGTACGTGTGGGAGCTTAAACAAGCGCTCAATAAAATTACCCGTAAAATGGCGAAGCTTAAAGCCGCTGGGCGCGAAGGCGATGCGAATGCATTACTCGCTATTCATTATAGTTACGCAGGGTCGCGCTTGTTGTGGCAGCTTGATGATAATACTATCACTATGGATGAATTAGCTATTAAACAAGCTGAGCTAGATAGTGTTGCTGAGAAGTTTAACTTAACGTTAAACGCAGATGATTACGATGAAGCAATTCTAAAACAATATTAATGAACTCAATTAACGCTATAAGCGTATGTTTAATTAAATTAAAATACGTTTATAGTGCTGAACATGAATAAAATAACCCCCAAAAAATTGCTCAACAGTAAATGGACAGCGGTATCTCCTATCAATAAAGACAAACATTTCATGATAACGGATATTGAATTTGATGAAGAAGGCCATGTTATCCATTGTGAGATAGAAGCGCTTATGTCTAAACGTACGCAGGTTATCGATTGGCATCAATTAAAAGATCAAAATAGCTGGTTACAGGGTTGGAAGTAATGAGTTATGTTATTATTAAACACTTATTCTAAAAGGCGTTAATAATATGATGAATACTAAGCTTTACAAAGTGGTGCTTAATTTAGCCGGTGAACTGGTAGAAGCAGCGCAAAGAAAAGATCAAAAGCGATTTGATATGCTTTACAAGCAGCTAGCTACATTGTGTACTGATAATGAAAATACGCCTAAAGATCACCCTGTGCAGTGGGAAACACTCGCTGATTTTACCGATGAATTTGCTGATGCAATCACACTCTATGAAAAGGCGTTAGTAAAAGCGACCGCTATTAATGCTAAAGATTACATGTCATCAATAAGCTATTCATTAGCCACAATGCACGTTGAATTAGGGCAGATAGATGAGGCAATTATCGCGTTGGAAAGTGCCAAGGTCAGTGCAAATAAAATTGCCGATAAAGAACTTAAAGCCGAAATTGATACTCTGTTAGCTGATTTACAAAACTAAGTTGGTAACGATGAAAAAAGTACTTGTAGTATGTTTGGGTAATATTTGTCGCTCCCCAACAGGAGAGGCCGTTTTACGCGCTAAGGCATTGCAAAAGAATGTTGAGCTTGAGGTCGACTCCGCAGGGACGGCTGCTTATCACTGTGGTAACCCTCCTGATGAACGCTCTCAAGCGGCGGCTTTAAAGCGAGGTTATTCATTCAAAGGGATCCGTGCACGACAAGTTGAGCTGAGGGATTTTGAATACTTTGATCTAATCCTGGCTGCAGATAAGCAGAATCTAGCAGATCTAAAAGCACTTTGTCCTGCGCATTTACACTATAAATTAACCCTGTTCTTGAGTTATAGCGCCAATGATGTTGATCAGATCCCAGACCCTTATTACGGTGGCGATAATGGCTTTGAGCAGGTGCTCGATTTGATCGAAGATGCAAGCGATGTGCTACTTGCGAGTTTACAAGCGTAGCCCAATAAAGGGCTACATTTGATAAGGTTAGGCTGGTTAGCTCCCTATTTTAAAATCAAGTTGCACTTTAGAAGTTGCAACCACAGCTTGGCCATTTTCAAACTTAGGCGCGTAGCGCCATTTTTCAATGGCCTTAACTGCTTCTCTTTCAAAGGCTGCTCCGCCTTTAGATTTAATTACTTCAATATTTTCAACAAAGCCTGTTTTACTCACGTCAAAGCGCATCTGAACGTAACCGTCTCGTCTTTGTTTTGCTTTGTTCATTGGGTACTCGGGAGGTTCGCGGTAAAGGGGAGTTTGTTCTTGGTCTTCTTTCCAAGGCACCATTTTAGCAATGGCGATACAGTGTTTAGTGGCTTCGTCACTTTGGCCTTGTTTCTCATAAAGGTAGACAAGTTTTGAGTGCGCAGAAAGCTCTGCTTGGTGATCAAAGCTGAGCTCTTTATCAAATACACTGACTACACGGTTTAGTCGTTCGATTGCTGTGCTGTAGCGCTTTTTCCCTTGTGCAAATGCCGCCACTAAGAAGTCTGCTTTTACGCGTTCAATTGAGTTTTCGGGTAAATTTTTACTATAGTATTCATCTGCTTGCTCTAAATATTTGCGTGCTGTTAGGTATTTACTATCTCGGTAGTTATAAGCCAAGTCTTTTGCGGCGCTAAGTTTTAAGTCCGCTGCAAGTTTAGGTAACGCTTGCTTATCTAGTAGCTCTATAACTTGCTCGTATAAATCAGCAGCTTTATTTGCTGAAGAAGCGCTATTGGCCATGCCTGATAAAGAGTCAACAAGTTCTAAACTTTCTATACTATGATTGTTTAGTAAAATTTCATAAGCGGTGTTGAAGAGTTGGTAACGCTTAGCTTTTAATTCTGTATTGGTATTGGCTATTTCGTTAGCGTAATTAACAGCTAGATTTGCAGTGTTGTCTGATTGCAGGCCGTAAACTTTTTGGCCCAAAATATAGGCTTGCTCTGCGAAAGGTAAGGCATCGTCCGCGGCTTGTTGTGCAGCTAAATAACCTTGGTAGGCTGATTTAAATTGCTCATTTAAATTTTCATCAGCTGATACGTAACCGCTATAAGCGAGGCTTAAGCACAGTATTAATGCAGGTGCTTTCATAATAATCCCTATTATTGTTAGGAAGCTAAGACTATCAAATGGGTACGATATTGTCATTGAGTAATATGTTATAAAAGCAAAATTGGAGGAAACGTCTTTTGAAACTCGTATCTTGAGGTGGTTCGGGTATAATACTTGAATTGCAGGTAACAGCCTCAATATAGTTACCACTTATTGCGATGAACTTCATTAATGCTATTTTGTGATGGTCTTAGATTTACATTATCACATTTGCAGTATCGCATTTACTTTATAAATTTGGATTTGTCGTGGCGCAAGTAAGAGCTAGAGTCCAACTAAACGTTGGCAAAAACAGTGATATACCCGCAGAAATTATTTCCTTTAGCGGCTTAAATGATGGTCAGGAGCATGTTGCTTTGGTATTTAACAGTGCCGATAGCAAACAACCTGTGCCGCTTATTCGCATGCACTCAGAGTGCTTAACAGGTGATGTATTTCATTCATCGCGCTGTGATTGTGGTGAGCAACTCAATGAGTGCATTGAAATGATGCATGAACAAGGCGGAATATTACTCTACCTTCGCCAAGAGGGACGTGGTATTGGTTTGTATAATAAAATCGATGCTTACGTGTTGCAGTCGCAAGGTATGAACACCTATGAAGCAAATAACCATTTAGGTTTTGCTGATGATTTACGTGATTTTTCTGATGCTGTTTTAATGCTAGAGGCAATGGATTTGACTCACGTTAAATTGATGACCAATAATCCTAAAAAGCTAAATGCTTTAAAAGATGCCGGTATTGAAGTTGAATCGGTGATTGGTACTCACGCCCACATTAAAGCGGGTGTTGCTGGTAATAAGTCTTACCTCGAAACCAAAATTAAACACGGCGCGCATATGTTAGATATAAAGAAGATTAAAAAACCATAGTTTTGCAGTGCCGCCTCTGTAATCCCATTAAGCGCCGAGTTATACTCGGCGTGTTTTGTTGTTAATTTAAGAGCATATATGTCAATCGAGTTACGAGTATTTAAAGCCGAAGCAGGGGTTAAGTGGTTTAAAGCCGGTTGGCTTATATTTAAAACCCAGCCACTGACGTTTATTTTTATGCATTTATTTATTGGTGTAGTGGGTTTGCTGTCGTTATTTTTGCCATTTCTACAAATTATTGCAGCCCTAGCAACCCCGTTTTTAACTGCTGGATTTTATCAAGCCGTGCTAACCAAGCAGCAAGGCGGAAAAATTATGTTGGCAGATATTCTCAAGCCTTTCTCAGCCAAAGGTAACCGTATTGGATTGCTACGCTTAGCGCTTTATCAAATGGCAGCGGGCGTTTTAATGGCGTTGTTAGCAAATGGCTTGTTTGGTGAGGCTGTGGCTATTATGAGCGACCCGAATGTTGATCCTAATATTGCATTACAACAGGTGATTGAGAGTATCTCGATGGCCAATTTAGTGTTGTTTTTATTAGCCGTTTCATTTTACCTAACGGCGTTTGCCTATGCGGTACCACTGGTTTATTTTAATCAACAAAAACGTATTTTTGAAGTACTGAAAAGCTCATTACTGGTGTTTTATCATAATATGGCGCCATTGAGCGTATATGGCGCTATTTGTGCGGTGTTTATGGTTATATCTGCGTTTTTAACCTTCTTACCGCTGTTGGTTTTAATGCCAATTTGCTACATTAGTTTTTTTGTTTCATATCAGGCTATTTTTATGCCTGTTGTTCCTCCGGCCGAGAGCGCGCCTGCTGAGCCGCAAAATAACGATACAGGGCGTTTTGACGCTTAATGACGCAAATGGATGAAGCACTTAAAAAAAAGCTAAAAAATTATGTATTGTGGTTACTTGGTCGCCAAGAATATTCGCGCCGCGAGTTAACTCAAAAACTACAGCAAAAAGAGGCAACACCCGAATTTATCGATGATTTACTGAATTGGTGTGAAGAGCACAATTTTATCAATGAACAGCGATATGTTGAAGGGTTTGTTCGCCGTCAAGTTGCTAAAAAACATGGCCTAAAGCGTATACAAAACGAAGCCATGGGAAAAGGAATTGATAGAGCCTTGCTCAGCACAATTGTTGAAACAATGGAAATAGACTGGTTTCAACTGGCGCAGGAAGCGTATTTAAAAAAGTATTCAAATGCACAGAACGATTTCGACTACAAAGAAAAAGCCAAACGTACGCGCTATTTAATGTATCGAGGGTTCAGTTACGAACAAATAGATTTTGCAATGCAAGCACAGTAAAAAAATGGGTGAGACTTTCAAATGCAGCACATGACTACCGCACAGATCAGGCAACAGTTTTTAGACTTTTTTGCCGCTAATCAACACCAAATTGTTCCATCAAGCTCGCTTATTCCGGGTAACGACGCGACGTTATTATTTAATAATGCCGGTATGGTGCAATTTAAAGATGTTTTCCTAGGCGCAGAAAGCCGCCCTTACAACCGTGCAACCAGCTCACAGCGTTGTGTGCGTGCCGGTGGTAAGCATAATGATTTAGAAAACGTCGGTTATACCGCACGTCACCACACATTTTTTGAAATGTTAGGTAACTTTAGTTTTGGTGATTACTTCAAACAAGACGCAATAAAGTTTGCGTGGCAGTTCTTAACTGAAGTTGTGAAACTTCCGCAAGAAAAGCTACTCGTGACTATTTATCACACTGATGAAGAAGCGTTTGATTATTGGTCAAAAGATATCGGCTTACCAAGCGAGCGTATCATCCGTATTGATACTGCAGATAACTTCTGGTCAATGGGTGATACGGGTCCGTGTGGCCCCTGCTCTGAAATATTCTACGATCATGGTGAAGAAATCTGGGGTGGTCCTCCTGGCTCACCTGAAGAAGATGGTGACCGTTTCATCGAGATTTGGAACTTGGTATTTATGCAATATAACCGTCAAAGCGACGGCACTATGGAGCCATTACCAAAGCAGTCTGTCGATACCGGTATGGGACTTGAACGTATTGCCGCTATTTTACAAGGCGTGCATTCAAATTACGAAATCGATTTATTCCAAGGCTTGATTAAAGCCGCTGCCGAAGTGACCAATGCGCAAGATATGGATGACAAGTCTCTACGTGTAGTGGCGGATCATATTCGTTCATGTGCGTTTTTGATTTCTGATGGTGTTATGCCATCAAATGAAGGTCGTGGTTATGTGCTACGCCGTATCATTCGTCGTGCAGTTCGCCATGGTAATAAGCTAGGCGCACAAGGCGCGTTTTTCTATAAATTAGTTGCCGCGTTAATTGAGCAAATGGGTCAAGCATACCCGGAGCTTGCTAAGCAGCAAGAAATTATTGAAAAAGTATTACGTATTGAAGAAGAGCAGTTTGGTAAAACGCTTGAGCGAGGCTTAGCTATTTTAGAAGATAGCTTAACTAACCTGAGCGGTGATGTAATTCCTGGTGAATTAGTATTTAAACTCTACGATACCTATGGTTTCCCAGCTGATTTAACCGCTGATGTTGCCCGCGAACGTTTTATGACGATTGACGAGAAAGGCTTCCAAGAGTGTATGGATGTGCAGCGTAAAACTGCGCAGCAAGCAGGCAAGTTTGGTGCTGATTACAACCAGCAATTAAAATCTGATAAACACACTGACTTTAAAGGCTACGATGCAACGCATTACAGTGGCACAGTGATTGAAATGTTTGCTCAAGGTGAATCTGTTTCTGTACTTGAAGATGGCCAACAAGGCATTGTCGTACTTGACCGTACGCCGTTTTATGCAGAATCAGGCGGCCAAATTGGTGACACAGGTACACTTGTTGTTGCCGGCGGCGAATTTAGCGTTACTAACACAACAAAGTTAGGTAATGCATTTGCTCACCACGGTACAGTCATGGGCCGTATTGGTGTGAATGATAAGGTTGAAGCAACAATTGATGATGCACGCCGTGAGCGCGTTAAGAAGAACCATACAGCCACGCACATCTTGCATGAAGCACTACGTCAATTACTGGGTGATCATGTATCGCAAAAAGGCTCTTTAGTTGACCCTGAGCGTTTACGTTTTGACTTCTCGCACTTTGAAGCGGTTACTAAAGATGAGCTTCGTGAAATAGAGCGCGTAGTGAATGACGAAATTCGTCGTAACTTTGCTCTTAACACTGAGCTTATGGCGATTGATGATGCTAAAGCAAAAGGTGCAATGGCCTTGTTTGGTGAAAAATACGATGACGAAGTACGCGTAGTAACAATTGGTGATTACTCAATTGAACTATGTGGTGGTACTCACGTTAAGCGTGCTGGCGATATCGGTTTATTTAAAATTGTATCAGAGAGTGGTATTGCAGCGGGTGTTCGTCGTATTGAAGCCGTCACCGGCGCCGATGCAGTCGCTTATGTGAGCGAGCAAGAGCAACACTTAAACGATGTTGCCGCACTCGTTAAAGGTGACAGTGCTTCAGTACTTGAAAAAGTAACGGCTTTACTTGAAAAGTCAAAAGGCCTTGAAAAGCAAATTGCACAGCTTAACGATAAACTAGCCAGTGCAGCTGGCGCATCATTACTAGACTCTGTGGTTGAGATTAACGGCGTTAAACTGCTTGTTGCTAATGTTGAAGGGACTGAATCAAAAGCCTTACGTGGCATGGTTGATGACCTGAAAAACAAGATCGGCTCAGGCGTCATTGCGTTAGGTGTTGCAGATGGTGCTAAAGTAAGCCTTATTGCAGGTGTTACTAAAGACTTAACGGGTAAAGTTAAAGCTGGTGAGCTGGTAAATCACATGGCTTCACAAGTCGGTGGTAAAGGCGGCGGTCGTCCTGATATGGCGCAAGCAGGTGGTTCACAACCTGAGAACTTAAGCACTGCACTTGATAGTGTAACGCCATGGTTAACTGAGCGCGTATAAGCTTAAGTGGCACTTATAGTTCAAAAGTTTGGTGGCACTTCGGTAGGCTCTATTGAGCGTATTGAAGCTGTCGCCGACCTTGTTGTTAAAAATAAGCAACAAGGACACCAAGTGGTAGTGGTACTCTCTGCAATGTCAGGGGAGACCAACCGCCTTATTAATCTTGCCAAACAAATCGATGCTCGCCCGAGCAGCCGTGAACTCGATGTATTATTAACCACCGGTGAGCAAGTCTCAGTTGCTTTGCTTGCGATGGCGATAATCAAGCGTGGCCATTCTGCTGTGAGTTTACTGGCCGACCAAGTAAATATTCAAACAGATAACATGTTTGGTAAAGCGCGAATTACAGATGTTGCTGCTACCCGTTTGAAACAAGAGCTTGAGCATAACCGTATTGCGATCATTGCAGGCTTTCAAGGACGTGATGTTGAGGGGAATATCACCACATTAGGGCGTGGCGGTACTGACACCTCAGCAGTTGAAATTGCCGGTGCTATTGGCGCAGACGAGTGTCAAATTTATACTGACGTTGATGGCGTATACACCACTGACCCGCGTATTGAACCTAAAGCTCGGCGAATGAGTCATGTAACCTTTGAAGAAATGCTAGAAATGGCAAGCTTAGGTGCGAAAGTACTGCATATTCGCTGTGTTGAAGCCGCGGGAAAATATAATCTACCTATTCGCGTATTATCTAGTTTTAACCCAGATCAAGGTACCTTGATAAGCTTTGAGCAAACCGATATGAAAAACAATGTAGTCTCCGGAATCGCCTTTAACCGTGATGAAAGTTTAATTCAGGTTAGAAGTGTGCCTACGGGAACACAATATTTAGCTACTATTTTGAAACTTTTTGCAGATAATGGCATCGAAATAGATATGATTAATCAAGTTAATCATAACTTTGAAAAAATAGACTATGCTTTTACTGTACACAGCAATGATTTTGAACAAGCGCTTGAAGTATTACAAAACAACCACCATATTATTAGTAGTACCGAAATTTCTGGTTGTGATACTGTTGCAAAGGTATCAGCTGTTGGTGCAGGTATGAAGTCACACTCAGGTGTGGCAAGTTTATTTTTTGATGCACTTGCTCAAGAAAATATTAAAGTGTTGTTAGTATCAACATCTGAGATAAAAATATCAGTTTTGATTGACGAAAAATATTTAGAGCTAGCTGTTCGTGCATTACACAGAGTTTTTTTAACAGAAAATGAATAGAAATAGAGTTTTTACTTACTTTTAAGATTTATTTTCTTTAAGATACGAACGCGGAATCTTTTAATTTATTGGAATATGGGAGCAAGAGAATGCTAATACTAACTCGTCGAGTAGGTGAAACCCTAATGATTGGTGACGAAGTAACTGTCACAGTACTAGGTGTTAAAGGAAATCAGGTACGTATCGGTGTAAATGCACCTAAAGACGTTTCGGTTCATCGTGAAGAGATTTACATGCGTATTCAAGCTGAAAAGTCTAACCCTAATCCGGGTAATGCTTAATCAACGAATCAATTGAATTGATATAAAAGAGCCGCTATTTAGCGGCTCTTTTTTGTATGTAGTTTATTGCTTCATCACTCAACACACTATTAGATATGTATTGCATCCCTTGTTTACTCTTAAGCAAAATACCACGAGGTGTAAAAATGACCTCATCGATTTGCTGCCATTTTATTTGATAGCTTTTATGTGGATTTTCACTGCTAAAGCCTTGCTCGTCGATTGTTAACTTTGCCTTTGAACCAGATGCACGACTGAACATTTGCCTTGTGACCCACCAAGGTCTACGGTAATAAAAAGCAACGCATTCAAGAACAGCAGCCATAATCATAAAGTTACCTAGGTAATGTTGCTCTAGCGCATAAATCGAAATTAACCCTAAGCTAATTAAAAGTACTAAAAAAGCATATTTAGGTTTGGCCTGCGCACTGTAAGGCAGTGACTCGTCGAAACATTCGTAGAAGTAGGGCTTATCAAGCGTGTAGCTGGTGGTAAATTGCATAATTTGGCTATTTCTTTTATCAGTTGCCGTATTTTAACAAGACTAAATATAAAAAGCCGTTTCTTTTAGCTGTCATTATAAGATGGTTTAATAGTATTGTTTATTTAAAGGAGTATGTATGTTCATAACTGTAAGTATGACCTTGGCTTTATCTATTGGGGCTTTATCGAATAATGAGTTAATGGTAACCCCTGCATCTAGCACTGACTTTTTAGTTATTGCCGATATGCCTTACACCCCAATAGACACCGATAATTTGCGTGAAGGCGGAGTATTAGGTCAAAAATTAAAAGATACACCTCATGGATTCTTAATGCACCTAGGTGATATCAAAGCCGGCTCGCAGCCGTGTACAGATGAGCTACTTAAACAAAATAAACAACTACTTCGAAACCTTACTGAGCAATCCTTCATTTATACCCCAGGAGATAATGAGTGGACAGATTGCGACCGCGCCAATTTAAGTCCGCGTTATGATGAGCTCGAAAGATTGGCATTTATTAAAACCATAATGTACACACAAGAGTATCAACAACAAGCAGAGCGATTAACTGAGTATAAAACACAAGTAAATATGAAGGAAAACGCACGTTGGCAGTTTGCAGGGGTTGAATTTAAAACCTTGCATATAGCTGGCACTCACAATGGTCGAAGGCAAATATTGATGACAGATAGGCTAAAGGCCAATGAGGCAGCAGTGCAACGGGATAAATTAAACCTTGAATGGTTATCCGCTGCCAACCCTGATGCTAAAGGGTACGTTATTGGTTTTCAGGCAGATATTTATACGCATGGCACTGAGCAACCCGCTTGCAGTGAGTCAGTAGTCGATAATTGTGATGGCTTTAAAGTATACCGTGAAGCAATAGCCGACTTTGCGGAGTCGGTTAAAAAGCCGGTGTTGGTTATTCATGGTGATACAGGGCCTTATTGCCAGCAATCGATCAGTGAGCACTTAACACGATTAAACGCACCCGGTGATTATATGGTAAGTGATATAACCCGAGTACGTATAACACCTAATGAAGGACAGCTTCGCTGGCAAATAAGCAGCTTAAAAACTGGCAAACCATTAACGCGGGAATGCCGTTAAACTAAGGTTGATTGGGTATACTTAATCATCCGCCATTCCTGCATCTTTTATCAAGTTTTCAAGTTCATCTTGTAGCTCAAATAACTCAGGTTCGATATGGCTTAGTTCGCAATCACTTTTCAAAGCTGTTTCTAAAGCTTCAGCTAAATTTTTCAGTTTAGGAACACCAGTGTAACAACATGCGCCATGAAACTTATGAATGATACTTAGCACATGTTCACAATCTTGACTTTGTATCGCCTCGTCTAGTAAACGTAAAGTCTCTGGTACGCTTAATAGCAACATATTGAGCATTTCAAGCGCAAGCTCATGTTTGCCGCCAGCACGTTGTAGCGCTAATGACCAGTCAAGCGAACTGCTGTTGAACGGTGGTTCATAGTGGGTTTGTTCTTGGCGGCTTTTATCGCGTTTAAGTGGTGACTTAGGGCTGTGATCACTAATGATCTGTTTTAGCATGTCTTCATCAATTGGCTTGGTTAAATAACCTTTAAAGCCGTCTTTTATTAACTGCTCTTTTTCACCTGCCAGAGCATGCGCGGTTACGGCTATAATAGGTGTATCTTCATTTAAAGATGATTCACGAATGAGTTTACATGCAGTAATACCATCCATAATCGGCATTTGAATGTCCATAAAAATAATATCGTATTTATGGCTTTTACTTAGGCTATATGCTTGAGAACCATTATGAGCGGTATCAATTATTTCGATTTGTTCTTCAAGTAAAGTACAAATGAGTTTTAAATTGGCGTCGTTGTCATCAACCACTAATACCTTTAGTGGTAGTAGCTTCTCGTCATTTTCTTCAATGTTGTGCACCGGGTGATCAAGGCGATAAGGCGCTGCCAGTACTTCACATAATTTACGGTGGTTTAACGGTTTACTTAAACAGGCATCAGCGCCGCTACCAATATATGCTTCACGCATACTATGAGAGACGGTGTTGAGCATTAAGTAAAGGTAATCAGTGGAATTGCGTGCTGCTTTTATGTAGCTTTTTAGTCGCTGCATTTCATCAACTGAAGCTACATGGCCAATAATACAAATATCGTAATTAAAGTCTTTATTAATTTCTTCTAAAAAGCACTCTTCATTAAAACACCCTGTAACCTGAGTATCCCATTCGTTTAATAATGATAATACGGCATGGTGGGTGTGCTCGTGTGGTTCAAGGTATAAGATACGCTTATTAGCAAGCGATTTACTTGGTAAGTCACTGTTATAACCATGGCTTGGTAAATTAAATACACCGTTAAAAGTAAAGCATGTACCATGGCCTGGTGCTGAATTTAACGTAATACGCCCACCCATCGCTTCAACGATGTGTTTGGTAATAATTAGGCCCAGTCCGGTGCCACCAAACTTACGGGTAATACTGGAGTCTGCTTGGCCAAATGGTGTAAATAAGGCATCTTGTTTATCCATAGGGATGCCCACACCGGTATCTGTTATAGATACTAAAATAGAGGTGCGCTCTTCATCTAATAAACGATGCCCTACGTCGATTTTAATAGCGCCTTTCTCAGTAAACTTAATCGCGTTACTAATGAGGTTAATAAGTACTTGTTTAAAACGAGTAGGATCGCCGGTAATGTTGTCGGGAACTTGTGAATTGATATAAATAGATAACTCAAGCTGCTTTTCATCAGCACTTGGCGCGAGAAGTGTTAGCACTTCATTGATGTTATCTCGCAGCTGAAACTGGATAGATTCAAGCTCCATAGCACCTGCTTCAAGTTTAGAAAAGTCTAAAATATCACTGATAATGGTCATCAAGCTATTGGCTGAAAGCTCAATGGTATCGAGGTAATCTTTTTGGTGCTTATTCAGTGGCGTTTTATGTAGTTGACGAGTAAAACCAATAACACCATTAAGCGGAGTACGTAATTCATGACTCATTTTGGCTAAAAAGTCAGATTTAACTCGGTTCGCATCTTGCGCGTCTGTTTTTGCAATATTGAGCTGGATATTTTGTGTTTCGTACATTTCTAGCGATTCACGCAAGTCGCTGGTGGCTTGGTCGATGTGCTTTTGCATTTCGTCTTTTTGCATCACCATGGTATCTGAAATGGTATTTAAACCTTGGCGTAGTAGTTCAAATTCTCCCATCATTGGAGTATTCAAGCCAGTATCTCTTTTACCTTCAGTAAGCTTATCGGTTGCAAGTACTAACTTATTGAGTGGAGTCATGAACATTCTACTCAAACGTATTGCCAAAATAACCGCTAACAATAATGCAAAAATAATCACTATGCCGCTGACTAATAGTGCTTGTTGCTGGCCAATAATCGCTTGGTCTTTATTTAATTGAACAATCACTGTGCCTATGGATGTTTGAAATGCAGTATCATTCCAGTGTGCTTCTGGTGTTGAGTGATTTATGATTGGCGTGTAAAAAGTGATAAAGTCACTACTTTGCACCACTTTAGTTGTTTTATTAGTGCTCAGATGTTCGCTAAGCATAAGGTCGTCAAAATCACGATGATAATTACTAGTCAGAACGAGCTGTGCATTTACATCAAAAATAGCGATAGTTTTTATAGCAGGAGAGTGTTTGTTATGAGTATGGCTGATCAGTCTATTGAGCAGTTGCTTATTTTTTACTAATAAAGGCTGCTCAATTGCGATAGATAAAGGCTCGGAAATAGTTGTCCCTTGCTGATATAATATTTCATCAAGCTCAAAGTAACGATTTATTGTAAAATAACCGCCGAGTAATAATCCGATCAATACGGTGGGGATCAATGTGAGTGTTAAAACTGAGTCACGCAAACCGAGTTTAGTCATAGAATAAACGTTGTTATCATTTTTAGTTATCTAAGAGTATATACTTATAAGCGAGTAATCAATCTTGCCCGCTAAATCAATATGTAAGGTGTTGCCTGATGGCGCAGTTTTTTCAAGCTAAAAAAAAGACCCTATCAGGGCAAACAGTGCCATTGACCATCACAGGCATGGATCACCAAGGACGAGGAATAGCCAAACACAAAAATAAAGTGTGTTTTGTCAGTGGTGCATTAAGTAACGAAGTCGTCAAAGCTCAGTTAACAGAGGATAAAGCGCGTTATAGCGTGGCAAAAACACTCAAAGTAGTACAAGCGAGTGATGCCAGAGTCGAGCCTTTTTGTGAGCATTATCATCAATGTGGTGGTTGTCAGTTACAGCATTTACGGTTGGATCAGCAGTTGGTTGAAAAACAAGTTGCTGTGAGTCAGTTGTTTGCTAAATTTGCAAAACTAGACGATATGGCGTGGCAATCACCTTTATTAAGTGAGTCAAAGCATTATCGGCGTAGTGCTCGATTGGCCGTAATGTATGACAAAAGCGCTAAAAAAATGCGTGTAGGTTATAGAGCACAAGGTTCAAAGCACATAATTAGCATTAATAAATGCCCGGTGTTAAGCAGCGTTTTTGATGATGTTTTTAACCAATTTGATACGCATTTAAATACCTATCATGAATTACGCAGTGTGAGCCATATTCAATTGTGCCAAGCAGATGAGCAAAACTTTGTTATTTTGCGCCATACTAAAGCTATTAGTGAATCTCTCAAGCACACAATTATTGAACTGGGTGCAACTTTACAGTGGCAAATAATTTTTCAAGACCAAAGTAATATCATTGCACATGAGCACCTAGCAACGCCGTTTTATCAGCTGCCTGAGCAGGACTTAAAATTTGAGTTTGGTTTAAGTAATTTTATTCAAGTTAATGCTAAGGTTAATCAAGCTATGTTAACTCAAGCTATTGACTGGCTTAGCTTAAATGGAGACGAACAGGTCCTTGACTTGTTTTGCGGGATTGGCAACTTCTCTTTGGTGGTGGCTAAATGTGCAAAAAATGTGATTGGTGTCGAAGGAGTGTCATCGGCGGTTGCAATGGCTAGCCAAAATGCGCAAACTAACCAAATAGCGAATGCGCAATTTCATTGCTTTGATTTAACTCAATCAATAGAGCAAGCACCGTGGTTTAGTAAAGCGTTAGATGTTTTGCTATTAGACCCTTCTCGTACTGGTGCTATGGCTATTTTGGAACAACTGCCGCTGAAGCAATTTAAAACGATTTTATATGTCTCTTGCGACCCTGTTACTTTAGCCCGTGACAGTGCAATTATATCGCAAGCAGGATTTTCACTTGAAAAAATAGGGCTAATGAATATGTTTCCGCACACTGGGCATATTGAAACAATGGCGTTATTTCAACGGAGGTAGAGCGCAACATGGTAGCGACTAGGCAATCACACCAACAAGCTAAGCCGGTAGACTTTAGTACGCGGCTAGAAGTACTTGCAGTAACGCAAGAAAAACGTGAGCTACTTGTTAAAGCAAACAGTTTATGTGCCGCTTTACCAGATCAGCAGCACCAAATAATGGCGATGGAAATGGTCGAAATTTTGGTGGAAATGAACCTTGATGCTGATACTTTGGCAACTGCTTATATAACCCCTTATTTTTTAGCTGATTTAGTTTCAATAGATACCGTAACTGAGGTCATGGGAGAACATGTTGCAACGTTACTAACAGGTGTGGCTCAAATGGCTACCATTAGCACATTAGCTCATCAAGGTAATGGTACTGTTCAAGTTGATAATATTCGTCGGATGTTATTAGCCATGGTTGAAGATGTCAGAGCCGTGGTTATTAAGCTCGCAGAGCAAGTATGTCACTTGCGTGAGCTAAAAAATGCCAGTGAAGAAGAACGTGTTATAGCCGCTAAAGAAACCGCCGATATCTTTGCCCCTCTGGCAAATCGATTAGGGATAGGCCAATTAAAGTGGGAGCTAGAAGATCTTTCGTTTCGCTACCTTCATCCTGATCTTTATAAAAATATTGCAAAACAATTAGACGATAAACGCTTAGGCCGTGAAGCGTACATGGCCGATATGGTTGAGCAAGTTAAAACCAAACTTGAACAAGTGGGTATTCAAGCAGAAGTATATGGTCGACCAAAACACATATACAGCATCTATAAAAAGATGGCGCAAAAGAATTATGAGTTTGACCAACTTTTCGATATTCGTGCCATGCGTATTGTGGTTGATGAATTGCAGGACTGCTACGGTGCCCTGGGTATTGTGCATACGAATTGGCGTCACCTAAATAAAGAATTTGATGACTACGTTGCAACGCCAAAACAAAATGGCTACCAATCTATTCACACCGTAGTGTTTGGCCCTGAGGGTAAAACAGTTGAAATACAAATTCGTACTCACGCGATGCATCAAGATGCAGAGCTAGGTGTAGCTGCACACTGGATGTATAAAGAAGGCGCATTACCAGGGCGTGGCTCTGGTTACGAGCAAAAGATCAGCTGGTTACGTAAATTACTACAATGGCAAGAAGAAGTGGTTGATGGCAGTGATTTAGCTGACGAACTTAAAAACCAAGTGGTTGAAGACCGTGTGTATGTATTTACTCCACGGGGCGATATTTTTGACTTACCACTTGGCGCAACACCGCTTGATTTTGCTTACTATATTCACTCAAATGTAGGGCATCGCTGTATAGGTGCAAAAGTATTTGGCAAAATAGTGCCGTTTACACATCAGTTAAATACGGGCGATCAAGTTGAAATTCTCACCCAAAAACAACCAAATCCAAGCCGTGACTGGCTAAATCCATCATTAGGTTATATTAAGTCATCACGGGCGCGGGCTAAAATACATCATTGGTTTAAACAACTCGATCGCGATAAAAACCTCAATGCAGGTAAAGAGATCATAGACACAGCATTACAAAAATTAGAGCTTACTTATAAAGAGTTAGAGCCTGCAATCTCCCGCTATAACTTTAAGGAGCTTGATGATCTATTAGTGGCAATTGGTGCTGGTGATGTGCGTTTGAATCAACTGCTCAATTCAATTACTGAGCGAACAGATGATGAGCCCGTTATTCGTTTTAAAAACCCAACTAAAATGAGTGGGGATAAAAACGGTATTGTGGTTGATGGCGTAGGCAGCTTAATGAGCCATGTAGCTAAATGTTGCCGCCCAGTTCCTGGTGAACAAATTATTGGCTATATCACTCAAGGCAGAGGTATTGCTGTTCATCGCAGTGACTGTGATTCATTTAGTAATTTAAAAAATAACCATCCTGAGCGGGTCATAGCGGTAAGTTGGTCAGACGAAATAAATGGCTCTTATGCATTAAGTATTAAAATAGAGGCGAGCGATAGAGCAGGCCTTATTCGCGATATCAGCTCTGTGCTTGCGAATGAAAAAGTAAATGTGTTGAACATGAATATGGAAACGCTTGAAGACAGGCAATTAGCTAAATTCACTATGCAAGTTGAAGTGCATGACTTGTCTGGCACCAACAGATTATTGTCAAAGCTTGATCAAATTGAAGGCGTTCATCAAGCAAAGCGAGGTCAATAGAAGCGGTATGAGTAAACCTAGCGCATTACCAGAGTTACTCGCGATTATGGCAAAGCTGCGTGAGCCACAAACGGGTTGCCCATGGGATATTAAGCAAGACTTTAAATCCATTGTGCCGCACACCATAGAGGAAGCATATGAAGTTGCAGATTGTATTGAACGTGGTGATTATAGAGAGCTCAAAACAGAGCTCGGTGATTTATTGTTTCAAGTGATTTTTTATGCACAATTGGCAACTGAGCAAAACTTATTTGATTTTGATGACGTGGTAAAAGGGTTAAATGATAAGTTAACAAGACGCCACCCTCATGTTTTTGCCAAGCAAGATAATTTAACTGATGAGCAAGTAGCCCAGCAATGGCAAGCCATTAAAGCAAAAGAACGCAGAGAAAAAAGCACTGCAACCGAAGCGTCACTTTGGCAAGATATCCCCGTTAATTTACCAGCTCTCAGTAAAGCAAAAAAGATTCAACAACGAGTAGCAGGGCTCGGTTTTGATTGGCCAAGTTATCATGGCGCACTTGATAAAGTGGCTGAAGAAGTTGATGAAGTCAAAGAGGCCTTAGCGGTTAACCCTTATTCTGAACATAGCGCAGAAGAGGTCGGCGATCTATTATTTGCCACTGTGAATGTCGCTCGTCATATAAAACGAGACCCAGAACAATTACTTCGTAGCGCAAATGATAAGTTTTCGGCGCGGTTTGAAAAAGTTCAGGTGTATTTGCAAGCCAAAGGACAATCGCTCGATACGGCAACACTCGATGAAATGGATGCTGCGTGGGAGGCAATTAAAAAGCAGGCTTAAATAAGGAAATTAACGCGGTTGTTTTTTGTGCGTTCAATCGCTAATTTCTGCTGGATTGATAGTAAGGCTTTTGCTATAATTTCGCCCCGTCTTGAACATATTCCAAAATCACTTGTTTGGGTATTATATTCCTTTTAATTCCTGATATTCTAGGGTTCGCATGAGTACAAAATTTATCTTCGTTACCGGCGGGGTTGTTTCTTCGTTGGGTAAAGGTATTGCAGCAGCATCGTTGGCAGCTATTTTAGAGGCCCGTGGTTTAAATGTAACCATTTTAAAGCTGGATCCTTACATCAACGTTGACCCAGGCACAATGAGCCCAATTCAACACGGTGAAGTATTTGTCACCGAAGACGGTGCAGAAACAGACCTTGATTTAGGTCACTATGAGCGTTTCATTCGCACCAAAATGACAAGCCGTAACAACTTCACACAAGGCCGTGTATATGAAGATGTACTACGTCGTGAGCGTCGTGGTGAGTACCTTGGTGCAACTATTCAGGTAATTCCACATATTACTAACGATATTAAGCAACGTGTTTATGACGGTGCTGAAGGTCATGATGTGGCAATCGTTGAAATTGGTGGGACGGTAGGTGATATCGAGTCACAACCGTTCTTAGAAGCAATTCGTCAGCTAGGCACAGAAATTGGCCGCGAGCGCGCATTGTTTATTCACTTAACGCTAGTGCCGTTCTTAGGCCCTGCAGGTGAAGTGAAAACTAAACCAACACAACACTCAGTTAAAGAGTTACGTTCAATTGGTATTCAACCAGACATCCTTATTTGTCGTTCTGATCGTAAACTACCAAATAACGAGCGCGCTAAAATAGCACTCTTCACTAACGTTGAAGAAAAAGCCGTTATTTCGTTACCAGATGTAGACAGCATTTATAAAATTCCAGCTCTATTAAAATCTCAAGAGCTTGATCATTTTGTATGTCGTCGTTTCCACTTAGAAGCGCCTGAGGCTGACTTAGTTGAATGGGAACAAGTGTTGTACCAAGAGTCTAACCCTACGGGTGAAGTGACTATTGGTATGGTAGGTAAATACATTGAATTACCAGATGCATACAAATCGGTTAACGAAGCGCTTAAACACGCAGGTCTTAAAAACCGTTTAACCGTTAATATTGAATATGTTGATTCACAAGATCTTGAAAGCAAAGGCACAGAGCTACTGTCTCACCTTGATGCTATTTTAGTACCAGGTGGTTTTGGTAGTCGTGGTGTTGAAGGTAAGATTTTAGCGGCGAAATATGCCCGTGAAAACAAAGTACCTTACCTTGGTATTTGCTTAGGTATGCAAGTAGCGCTTATTGAGTATGCACGTAACGTTGCAGGCCTTGAAGATGCTAACTCGACTGAGTTTAACCTAAAATCGGCGAATGCTGTTGTTGGTTTAATTACTGAGTGGCAAGATGCTGAAGGTAATATTGAAGTACGTGACGAAGGTTCTGACTTAGGTGGCACTATGCGTTTAGGCGCTCAAAAATGTCATTTAACACCAGGTTCTAAAGTACGTGAAGTATACGGCAGTGATGAAATTGTTGAACGCCATCGTCACCGTTACGAAGTGAACAATAACTTTGTTGAACAGCTTGAGAAAGCAGGTTTAAGCTTCACAGGTTTATCTGAAGATAAAAAACTAGTCGAAATTATTGAGAATAAAGATCACCCTTGGTTTATTGCCGCGCAGTTCCACCCGGAATTCACGTCAACACCACGTGATGGTCACCCGTTATTTGAAGGGTTTGTTGCAGCTGCATACACTCATCAAAAAACGTCATCGTAATGTGAATAAGCCGTGCTCTATGCACGGCTTATTTGTTTTTAAAGCGGCGGTATTAAGGAAAATTAATAAAGCCGACAAACTCACCATTTTGGGAAAAGAGGAATCGAGATGTCAAATATCGTAAAAGTGATTGGTCGCGAAATTATGGATTCGCGTGGTAACCCTACTGTTGAAGCTGATGTACATTTAGCTGATGGTTCTTGGGGTCGCGCTGCTGCACCATCTGGTGCATCAACAGGTACTCGTGAAGCACTAGAATTACGTGATGGTGATAAAGCACGTTACTTAGGTAAAGGTGTTTTAACTGCAGTTGGTTATATTAATAACGAAATTAATAGCGCATTAGAAGGCCAAAACGCTTTAGAGCAAAGCACTGTTGACCAAGTAATGCTAGATTTAGATGGTACTGAAAATAAAGAAAAATTAGGTGCCAATGCAATCTTAGCTGTTTCACTTGCAACTGCAAAAGCTGCTGCACAATCGAAAAAAGTAGAGTTATATGAGCACATTGCTGACCTAAACGGTACACCAGGTGTTTACTCTATGCCATTACCAATGATGAACATCATCAATGGTGGTGAGCATGCTGATAACTCAGTTGATATTCAAGAATTCATGATTCAACCTGTAGGCGCTGCTAACTTCCGTGAAGCACTACGCATGGGTGCTGAAGTATTCCACAGCCTTGCAAAAGTACTTAAAGCCGATGGTCATTCTACAGCAGTAGGTGATGAAGGTGGTTTTGCTCCAAACCTTGAGTCTAACGAAGCTGCACTTGCGGCAATTAAAGTTGCTGTTGCTAATGCGGGTTACGAGCTTGGTAAAGATATCACTTTAGCACTAGATTGTGCTGCCTCTGAGTTTTATGACAAAGAAGCAAATATCTACGACCTTAAAGGTGAAGGTAAAAAGTTCACATCTGAAGAGTTTAATTTATTCTTACAACAACTTACTGAACAATACCCAATCGTTTCTATCGAAGATGGTCTTGATGAGTCTGATTGGGATGGCTTCGCGCATCAAACTAAACTAATGGGCGATAAAGTTCAGTTAGTAGGTGA
Organism: Pseudoalteromonas mucoides; assembly: GCF_049257175.1. Classification (NCBI taxonomy): domain Bacteria; kingdom Pseudomonadati; phylum Pseudomonadota; class Gammaproteobacteria; order Alteromonadales; family Pseudoalteromonadaceae; genus Pseudoalteromonas; species Pseudoalteromonas mucoides. The sequence continues at coordinate 37,864 of NZ_JBMMUC010000024.1, read as the reverse complement.
TGACTTGTTCGTTACAAATACTAAGATCTTAAAACGCGGTATCGACAACGGTATTGCTAACTCTATCTTAATTAAATTTAACCAGATTGGTTCACTAACTGAAACGTTAGCAGCAATCAAAATGGCAAAAGATGCAGGCTTTACAGCTGTTATCTCTCACCGCTCAGGTGAAACAGAAGATGCAACAATTGCTGATCTTGCTGTGGGTACTGCTGCAGGCCAAATCAAAACAGGTTCATTAAGCCGTTCTGATCGTGTTGCTAAGTACAACCAACTTCTTCGTATTGAAGAAGCACTAGGTTCAAAAGCACCATTTAATGGTCTAAAAGAAGTTAAAGGTCAGTAATTCTTTAGCATCTGATAAAACGTTTAAAAATCCTCGCTCCGGCGGGGATTTTTGTTTTTAGGCGTAATTTTATATTGCGCTTTAGTTTATTTTTAAAGCTGAAATTGTCGCTTTAGGATTTCCCCAGTAAAGTTGGTCTTTAAATAAAACCCGCGGGGGAGGGTTTTGATGAGCTTACCATTTGGTCCGATAGCATCGGTGACGATTCTACTATTTGCTGCTTTTGGCCGTATTTGCATTACATCACCCAAATGACCTGAGATCTCATCAATGCGCCCAAGGGCAATTAATTCCATTTGCTCTTCCCAATCCCGTTGTAATTGCGCATCTTGTTCAGCGCTTGGCTGCCATAAAAAGCCACTGCCAATGGTTCGTTCAAAGGGAATGACGTCTCGTTCACCTAAAATAGGCAGCCATAACACATGGTTTAGTTTTTGTCGTACATGACTTTGTTGCCATGTCATGCCGGTCACATTCAGTAGAGGCGTAACTGATACAAACGTAGTTTCAAGTGGTTTGCCTTTATAGGAAATAGGTAGCGTTTTGAGCTCAACGCCTAGTTCTTCAAAATCAGGTGTGGGCTTTGAACCCGCTGTTGCACCAAGTACGTATTCAATAAGTTGGCCTGTCCAGCCTTTTTCGCGTAGTAAATCGTCAGGGGTTTTAAATTGATACTGTTGCGCCAATTGACCCAATGTCATTCCTGCAATGTTATTGACTCGTTGCATTAATTCATTGATTGACTGTGGTTTTATCGCTCGCATGGTGCTTAATTCTATTGTATAAATTCGCTTGCCATGATAGCAAAACAGTTTATTCGTGGATATCTTTGCCTTTGACTGTTTTTTGTTCGCTGTTTGTTTGGTGGGATTTTAACTATGTCGAAGCCCTTTAAAGCATAATTAAGGTTATGATCTTAAAGCATTTTGTTGTTTTTTAATCACATGAGCAATATTAAAATAAAATGTATACGGGGATAAATACAGATATATAAACAGCGTTATCCACAGAATCTGTGGAAAAGGCGTTTATTCAGATCACTTATTGTGGACTTGTTTGCAAAATAACCGTAGTAAGTCAAAGTTATGCACAAGCTGTGGGTAAGGTGCGTAAAACCGTTGCAGTATTATTTATATTGATATAAAACTGTTACTAAAATAAATTGATGATTAAATAACACACAAATTAGCTGTTAACTTTGTTGCTCATCTCTTGTTGATTACAATAGTGTTTGCCGTAGCGCGGCTAATGTGGAACAATCGTTAAAAATCGACTTACAAATGAGGCACTAAGGTGATTGATGCCGAAGGTTTTCGTGCCAATGTCGGAATTGTAATTTGCAATAATCAGGGACAAGTTTTTTGGGCTAGGCGTTATGGTCAACATTCTTGGCAGTTTCCGCAAGGAGGTGTCGACAATGGTGAAACGCCAGAGCAAACAATGTACCGTGAATTACACGAAGAAGTCGGCTTGCGTCCAGAAGATGTAGAGATAGTCGCAAGTTCAAAACATTGGTTACGTTATAAATTACCCAAACGATTAATCCGCCGCGACTCGAGTCCGGTGTGTATTGGGCAAAAACAAAAATGGTTTTTATTGAAACTTCGTTGTAAAGACGAAGATGTAGACTTACTAAAAACACACCATCCAGAGTTTGATGATTGGCGCTGGGTGAGTTATTGGTATCCTGTACGTCAGGTTGTATCATTTAAACGCGATGTATATCGGCGTGTCATGAAAGAGTTTGCACCGTTCGCAATGCCGTTTAATAAGCGTGAGCAGTCAAAAGATTCATGGCGACATAAAGGTAGATAAGGACAGCTATGCTAGCAACACTCAGAGCTATTGCAGAATCCGTATCGCAGCAGGCGAATTTGGACAGTGCTTTAGCGTGCTTTGTTAAAATGGTGAAAGAGGCCATGCAAACCGAGTGTTGCTCTATTTACTTTGCCGACTATAGCCAAGATGACTTTGTCTTGATGGCAACTCAAGGTTTAAACCCGGCGGCAGTTGGTAAATTTAGAATTGGCTTTACAGAAGGCCTAGTTGGTTTAGTAGCGCAACGTGAAGAGCCAATCAATATTGCATTTGCTAAATCTCACCCGCGATTTAAACTCTCCCCCGAAGTAAATGAAGAAGGCTATAACGCTTTTCTATCAGTGCCAGTAGTTCATCAAAAGAAAGTTTTAGGCGTTATTGTTGTACAACAAAAAATCGCCCGGGTATTTAGTCAAGACGAAGAGTCTTTTTTAATTACTCTCTCAGCTCAGTTGGCCTCACAACTGGCTCATGCTGAAATCAAAGAAGTTTTACGCCAAGATGAGTCGTCTCACCAAACTTCGGTCTTAAAAGGGGTTTCAAGCGCTCCGGGCATTGCAATCGGACACGCTTATGTGGTCATTCCTAAGCTTGATTTTAAGTCAATAGAGCTTAAAAAAGACGATAATACTGTGTTGCAACAGCGCTTATTTAGCCAAGCTGTTTCTGCTACGCGCAAAGAATTTAATACTCTATCAATGACCCTCAGTGATTCTATTCCTAAAGAAGCACTTGCTGTGTTTGATGTTTACCAGCAATTATTAGATGCAAAAAGTTTAGGGCAAAATGTAGAGGCGCAGCTACAACAAGGCTGGTGTGCGAAAAGTGCTTTAAAAATTGTCATTGAAAAACTAATAGCACAATTTAATGCCATGCAAGACCCGTACATTAAAGAGCGGGCTGTTGATGTTAAAGATATAGGCTTACGTGTACTGCACCACTTAGTAAATACTGAGCATGCAGCAAAGAGTTACCCGAAAGATACAATATTAATAGCCAATACTTTAACTCCTGCTATGTTGGCTGAGGTACCTAAAGGGCATTTAGCAGGTGTTGTCAGTGTAAATGGTGCAGCTAATAGTCACGCATCTATTTTAACGCGAGCCATGGGAATTCCGGCAATTTGGGGTATTGAAGATATACCTTTGTTACAGTTAGACGCTAAGTTGATGATTTTAGATGCCTATGCAGGGCGTTTATATATCTCTCCTTCGCAAATGCTGCAAGACGAATACCGCCAATTAAAATATCAAGAAACGCTACTCAACGATAAGTTCATTGCAGAAGAAGAGTGTGATGCAATTACCTTAGATGGCGAGCAAATTACCTTGCTGTTAAATGCAGGTTTAGATTTGAATACTGAAACAGCCAATACCAAAGTGTGCGATGGTGTTGGTTTGTATCGTACTGAAGCGTGGTTTATGCAAAAGGGTAAGTTCCCTTCACAAGCTGAGCAAGAAGATTGGTATCGTCAAGTACTTACAAGTTACCACCCTGAACCAGTTGTCATGCGTACATTAGATATTGGTGGCGATAAGGTGCTTGATTACTTTGATATAACTGAAGAAAACCCATTTTTAGGATGGCGAGGTATTCGTGTCACTCTTGATCACCCAGAGTTATTTTTAGATCAATTAAAAGCCATGGTTAAAGCTAATATTGGCTTAGGTAATTTAAAAATAATGCTCCCTATGATCAGTGGCACAGAAGAGGTTGATGAGTCTTTAGCATTGTTAGAGCAAGCTTATTTTGAGCTTGAAGAGCAATACCCTGAACAAGTCATAGATCGGCCTGAAGTGGGTGTGATGCTTGAAGTACCTTCAAGTGTATTTATGATGCCAGAATGGTCTAAAAAAGTTGATTTTTGTTCTGTGGGCAGTAACGATTTAACTCAGTATTTATTAGCAGTAGATCGCTCAAATGCCCGTGTTGCAGATTTATTTAACCCATATCATCCTGGCGTATTGCGAGTGTTACAAAAAGTAGCGCATGAGTGTGAACAATATGATTTATCTTTAAGCTTATGTGGCGAGCTTGGGGGCGACCCAGAAGGCGCTATACTATTGATTGCTATGGGTTATCGTCGTTTAAGTATGAATAACTCTTCATTGAGCAAGGTAAAATGGGTACTCAGGCGTTTAAAAGTCTCTGATATGGAAGCACTGTTAACTCAATGCTTAGCGCAATCAACTGCAAAGCAAGTACTGCGATTAACACGAAACTTTATGATTGAGCATGATCTTGGCGAATTATTTTATACACCAAACCATAGTTAGCCAGGGCTGCATTTTTAGCTGTGAACATACTTTATAATACATTAGTATATGCATATAACATTTTATTTATAAGAGTGTGCTATGCATGATTTAGTTATATTGATCGCAAGCTGTGCAGTACTAGGAAGCATTGTCGGCTTTTTAGCAGGGTTACTTGGTATTGGCGGTGGCTTGATCATAGTGCCTGTATTAAGTGTATTGCTAGTAAAATTTGAAGTCGCATCCGCAGAGCACGTACTGGTGATTGCTATTGCTACATCGCTAGCCTCTATATTATTTACTTCTACTTCTTCAGCACTTGCTCATCATAAAAATAATAATGTGCCTTGGGAAATTGCTCCATGGGTTATGGGCGGGGTCGGTTTAGGTGCGCTAATTAGTGGGTTTGCAGCCAGTTATATCCCAGAGCAATTGCTACGCGGTGTATTTGCAACGAGTGTTGTGTTTATTGCTACTCGTATGGTGCTTTCAACACGTAAAGTGGAACAAAGTAATCATGCAATGCCCAGTGGGCCTATTATCGGTGCGTTCAGCGCAATAATGGGTGGGTTGTCAGGTTTGATAGGCATAGGTGGAGGCGCGCTTATAGTACCACTGCTTAACCACTTTTCAGTGGATATTAAAAAAGCGATTGGCTGTGCTGCCGCATGCGGTATTGTTATCGCGTTATTCGGTTCGGTTGGTTATGTGTCGGCCGGCTGGCAAGTGACAGATTTAGCACATGGCTTTGCAGGGTTTGTTTATTTACCCGCGTTATTAGGTATAGTGATCACTTCGTGGTTTATGGCACCTATTGGCGCAAAAGCAACTCATTATTTACCCGTTGCGACGATTAAAAAAGCGTTCGCAGTATTATTGGTTATCATCGCACTTCAAATGGTGTTTAGTTAAGGTTTAATTTTTATGGCTCTTGAGTTTCCACAAATCGACCCGATTATTTTTACGGTTGGCCCATTGAGCGTACGCTGGTACGGCTTAATGTATTTAATTGGTTTTGCTTTTGCCATGTGGTGGGCAAATCGTCAGGCACAAAAGCCTAATTCAGGATGGACAAAAGAAGAAGTAAGCGACTTACTTTTTTACGGCATGCTCGGGGTTATATTAGGCGGCCGAATTGGTTATGTACTGTTTTATCAATTTAGCTACTTTTTAGAAAATCCATTGTATCTATTTAGAATCGATCAAGGCGGCATGTCATTTCATGGTGGCACGCTGGGTGTGATCACCGCTATTTGTGTATTTGCCTGGACACGTAAAAAGCAGCTGTTAGCGGTAGGCGACTTTGTTGCTCCATTGGTGCCAGTGGGTTTATTAGCAGGGCGAATTGGTAACTTTATTAATGGTGAGCTTTGGGGACGCACAACAGATGTGCCTTGGGCGATGGTATTTCCAACTGGAGGGCCGCTTGCACGCCACCCATCGCAGCTTTATGAAGCATTTTTTGAAGGCCTTGTTCTATTTATTATCCTTTACTTGTTTACTAAAAAGTCACGCCCGGCAGGCAGTGTAGGTGGACTATTCTTATTAGGGTATGGCGTGTTTCGCTTTGCCATTGAGTATTTCCGTGAACCTGATGCACATTTAGGTTTATTTGGCGGATTTATTTCTATGGGGCAAATTTTATCGTTACCGATGATCATTGGCGGCCTTGGTTTGATATTATGGGCTTATAACAAGCCACAACCAGTGACTGCAAAAAAGGCCTAAGAAGAAAACAATGAAACAATATCTAGAATTATGTCAGCGCATAGTTGATGAAGGCATTTGGGTTGAAAATAAACGTACCGGAACACGTTGCTTAACTGTTATTAACGCTGAGCTTGAATACGATGTAGCGAATAACAAGTTCCCAATGATCACCACACGTAAAAGCTATTATAAAGCTGCCATTGCAGAACTTTTAGGCTATTTACGAGGCTACAGTAGTGCAGAACAGTTTCGTGACATAGGCTGTATGACTTGGGATGCTAATGCCAATGAAAACCAAGCATGGCTTAATAATCCTAATCGTAAAGGTGAAGATGACATGGGCCGCGTTTATGGCGTTCAAGCGCGTGATTGGCAACGCCCAGATGGCACGCCTCTGGATCAGTTGAAAAAAGTAATTGATAACCTTAAAAACGGTGTTGATGACAGAGGCGAAATAGTCACCTTCTACAACCCCGGTGAGTTTGACTTAGGTTGCCTTCGCCCTTGTATGCACACGCATACATTCTCACTTTTGGGTGATACGCTTTATCTAACATCGTATCAACGTAGCTGTGATGTACCACTAGGTTTGAACTTTAATCAAATACAATGTTTTGTTTTGCTTGCTTTAGTAGCACAAATTACTGGGCATAAAGCAGGTAAGGCGTATCATAAAATTGTTAATGCGCATATTTATGAAAATCAGCTAGAATTAATGCGTGATGTGCAATTAAAGCGTGAGCCATTTGACTCACCGCAATTACATATCAATCCAAAAATAAAAACATTAGAAGACATAGAAACATGGGTAACCAGAGATGATTTTGAAGTGATTGGCTACCAATGCCATGATGCGATTAAATACCCATTTTCAGTATAATTAGGTAACTCTGATTGTGTTAAGCCAGTGGTCAAATTAGCCTGCTAAAATGACATTGGTTTTAACCAACCAGAATCATACCCACTTAAGGAGAGACGAATGAAAGCTGTTATCCCTGTTGCAGGCCTAGGAACCCGTATGTTGCCAGCAACAAAGGCTATACCAAAAGAAATGCTACCCGTTGTTGACCGACCGCTAATTCAATATGTAGTGAGCGAAGCAATTGCTGCTGGCGTTAAAGAAATTGTTTTGGTTACGCACTCAAGTAAAAACTCAATAGAAAACCATTTTGATACCAGCTTTGAGTTAGAAGCCACGCTTGAAAAACGAGTGAAGCGGCAATTGTTGGCCGAAGTTCAGGCTATTTGTCCTAAAGATGTAACTATAATTCATGTACGTCAAGGTGAAGCTAAAGGCTTAGGCCATGCAATTAATTGTGCGGCACCGATTATTGGTGATGAACCTTTTGTGGTGATATTACCCGACGTGATCATTGATGAGTATGATAGTAACCTAGAAAAAGATAACCTTGCTGAGATGATCACCCATTTTGAGCAAACCGGTGAAAGCCAAATAATGGTTGAGCCAGTGCCTATGCAAGATGTTGATAAATTTGGTGTGGTTGACTTAGGCGATGAAAAAATTACTCAAGGGCAAAGTGCTGCTATTTTAAATATGGTTGAAAAGCCTCCTGTAAATAAAGCTCCGTCAAACCTTGCTGTTGTGGGTCGCTATGTTTTAAGTAAAAATATTTGGCCATTACTTGCTAAAACCCCCGCAGGCGCAGGTGATGAAATTCAATTAACTGACGCTATCGCGATGCTAATGGAAAAAGAAGCTGTTGCTGCTTACGCTATTAAAGGGCGTAGCCATGATTGCGGTAGTAAATTGGGTTATTTAAAAGCGACAATTGAATACGCGCTTCGACGTGATGAATTTAAAGATGATTTAAGTAATTTTATTAAAGACTTAGTAAAATAAATATCATTTAAATAATGTATTAAAAAAGTGCCTTAATGGCACTTTTTTTGCTTAAAATAAACTATATTGTTCTCTAAAAGCTAATTGAAAATGCATATAAAACAGCGTGTTTTGCCAGCTCTAATCTTAGTAACAACCGCTTTAAGTGGCTGCGCTAATAACAATACTAACCAAGTTGACAATAAACCTTCGCTTATCTCTGATCAGCAAGTTAAAGAATATGTTGAACAATGGCAGCAGCAGCAAGATAGTATAAGCCGTTTGGCTGAAATGGAAGGCGACCTAAAGCTATTAATTATGGCGCTATCGTCAAACTCTCAATTAGCGCAAACCCCAGTAGAGCTTCGCTCAGAGAGCGTTGACGTGGTGCATCAAATAAATAATATGGCTGTACAACCTCAAGGCAATACAATCCCAAAAACGACTAATCAACCGTCTAATCTTTTAAACGACGCATTACCTGGCGCACAATTAGGGCTTTATTTAAAACCGCAACTGGTAAAATCGCAAATCGCTCGCCTTTATCGTGAATACCCTCAGGCATTTAGCCAATTAGGGTTTGTAATGACGGAGCGTAAAAATAAAGGCGTCACTTTGTATGGCCTACGGGTAGGCCCCTTCAAAGACTATACGCAAGCTAATGCTTTTTGCTTAATAGCACAAAAAATGGGGCAAAGATGTTTAAGCGCTCCTTTTGTTGGTCAGCCACTTTAAAATTTTAGTCATCTTATCTTATTTTTCAGTAATTAAGCTTAAAGTAATTGTTCTAAGTGTCGATAATAAATAAGATAGGGGCAACATAGGGTAATGTCCCATCTTTTATAAGGATTTAGTATGAAATTATCTTCTACTTTACTTGCAGTTGCTGTAGCTGTTAGTTCTTTTAGTGTTTATGCAGCAAGCGAGAGCTTTAGTGCAACGGTTAAAGTACAAAATACTGTAGTTCTAGAAAAAGGCAATGATTTAGATTTTGGTACTATTCGTGCTGTTGCGGACTCCACAGGTACTAATCAGGCAACCTTAACGATTAACCCAGAGCCAGATGCAACTATACCATCGTCAAGAATTGATAGTGAACCAGCCATTATTTCTATTATTGCACAAGGTTCCCCTGCTTCTTTTACTGTATCAGAAGTAGTACCTAATGCACGTTTGTCAATTACCGATCCAACAGCCAGTGAATTGAACTCTGATGGTCAAGGTTTAAATGAACCTAATTTCACTGTTGGTAGTTGGAAGTATTTTATTACGAGCGGACCAAACTCAGGTAATTATTATGATGGGTCGAGTATATATTTAACCGCTGATGGAGAGGGGAGTGTGGAGTTCAATATTGGTGCAACTCTTTCTACTGCGTCCACTCCTTCTTCAGAAGCGTACCGCGACACTGACTACACTGGTAACTTTCAACTTGAAGTTGCTTATTAATATAGATAGCTGACTGTATCATGCGCTTTTGCTCTTTATTGACCTTGTTTTTAGCTTTTGCTTCGCATTGGGCTAAAGCTGCCAGTATTGAGCAGCAAGCGCTGGATTTTGGCACTTTAGTTGTTTTAAACAGTGAACAGTTCGGCTCTGTAATTATAAAAGACGACGGTACTATAAATACCACTGGGGATATTTATGTCCTTAAAGATGGTCGTCCAGCCGAGCTTTTGTTAACGGGTATTCCTACGGGGACCCGAGTCACTATGAATTTAGTTGCACCAGCCATTTTACAGCATGACACTAAAGGTAGTACTAGCGCTGATTTTAAGGTGAGTTTAAATGGCTTTCCTAAATATGCAGTTGGTAATGAGTTTGGTGAAGCGAAGGTGTTTATTGGCGGCAAGCTTGAGATAAATACAAGCAGTAAACAATTTTTAGATGGTAATTACTCTTCAACGACAAACCTCGAAATCTCTGTGGACTATTAAGGATTTAAATGTTCAACAAGTTAACCCTAGTGCTGGTCTTCAGCTTTATATTATTAAGCCAGAACGCACTTGCTGATCTTCTCATTTCACCAACCCGCATAAGTTTTGATGAACGTCAGCGTACAGCTAAAGTGACGGTGATAAATACTAGTAAAGAATACAAAACATACCGTGTGATTTGGAGTGAAAAGCAATCTACAGCAACAGGTGGCTATATTACCTTGCCTGAACCTACTGATACCAGCTTAAGCTCTATGACACGTTTGTCACCAAAGCAAATGCGTTTAGCACCCGGTGAAAAACAAACGGTGAAGATTGCAATTAGAAAGCCCAAAGATCTTGCTGCTGGTGAGTACCGCTCACACTTATTATTTCAAGCTTTACCCAACGAAAATACGAAAAATAAAAGCTCGATAAAAATTAATATGATCATGAGTTATAGCATTCCAGTGGTAATGCGTGAAAATGCGGAGTTGCCAACGGTGGTTATTGAGCAGGCCAAAGTGATTAAAAAAACTGACACTCAACGTATGCAATTTAACTTAAAAATGAACCGTAGCACTAAATTTAGTAGTTATGGAAAGCTAAGTGCGTATTATAAAAGTGATGCTAATAGCCCTGAGGAAAAAGTTGCCGAAATTGGCAATTTAAGTATTTTTTCTGACGTAAAAAATGCAGATGTCACATTAAGCTTGTTTAGCGATAAAAATATTACTAAGCCTGGTAGCGTATCATTTAAATACACTGGTGCAGATGAGTATGCTGACGTCATATTTGCGCAGTACACCCTAGCTATTTCGGCTAGCATGCTAGATTAATAAGTGTGAATGAAAACTCATAATAGTGTTTTAAGATTAATACTAGGGCTAAGTTTAGCTTTTAGCATCAGTGTATCTAGTAAGTCTGAGCCTACAGTTAATGATGTGCTAGATACGCTGAAATCAATCCAAAATAAGCTTACAACGGCTAATATTGCGCTAATACCCTCGCCAAATTCTACTATTGATTCACAACAACGAATAGCTACAGGTGAGTTTTTACTCTTTTCATTGTATTTAAATGACTATTATTTGGGTGAAGCTTTTGCGCTCAAAAGTGAAAAAGGCGTCCAACTAGGATTATCTGGGCTTGCTGATATTCTACAGTTTGCAATAGATGTTGATATATCGACAGGCTCAGCGCAAGGTTGGTATCGTAATCAACAGTCATTTGAATTGGCAGATAATGCGTTGATTACGAAAAAAGGGGTTTTGCAACTAACTGACTCTGATATGAATATTGATGACGATATTTATATTGAGATTGATGTTTTAGAGCGCGCTTTTGGAATTGAATTTAATGTTGATTTTGCAGATCTTGAAGTCTATCTCAAAAGTGAAGAGTTACTCCCGCTGGAACTCCAACGTTTACGCAAAGACAGAAGTCTTAATAAAACAAACCGAAAATCACAACCAACATTACCTTGGAAGGCAAGTCCGTACCAAGCTATTTCTTCGCCAGTGGCTGATTTACAATTAAATTATAGTGCTGATAAAAACCAAAATAGGGCGAGTTACTCATTACTTGGCGCTCAAGATTTTGCTTACTTATCTACAGAGTATTTTCTATCCGGCCGCGAGAGCGATTTATTAACTGATTCACGAATAACCTTTTCTAAACAAAATGCACAAGGTAATTTACTTGGTGAGCTGGGCGTCACAGAGCTTGAATTTGGCGATGTGATCGCGACTCAAGTTGGAAGCCGTTATAATAGTCAATATGGACGGGGATTTAAATTCTCTAATCGCGAACTTAGTCAGCAATTTGATAGTAATCGTATTAATTTAAGTGGAGCTATTCAATTAGGTTGGGACGTTGAACTTTACCGTAATGGCGTATTGATTGCGCAGCAGCTTAGCCTATCTGATGGGCGATATGTTTTTGATGATGTGGATTTATATTACGGTGAAAATAATTTCGAGCTAATTTTTTATGGCCCACAAGGACAAGTTGAACGTAAAAACGAATACTACTTTATTGATAGTAACCAACTTGCAAAAGGTGAAGGTTTTTATGAGCTATCAGTATCAGAGCAAGGAAAAAAACTACTTGGCAGCTCTAACTTTAATAACAACACTGGTTGGCAAGTTGCGGGGCGATATGAGCAAGGTATTACTGATGATTTTTCTATATATACAGCTGCGCTTGGACAAAAACGAGAGACTGATGACTTACAGCATGTATCAATAGGAACTAATTTAAGTTTGTTCAGCAGACTTTTATTAAATTTAGATTACGAGCAAAACAATCAAAATGAGCAAGAGCTTGAATTTACAGCTAGAAGTCAAGTAGCTGAGCAATCACTGCTATTTAGTGCCATTAACCGAACCGACGAAACGAATACAAAATATGATAGTTACCAATTTGATATGGCTGGTGAGTTAATACAAAGTAGGTATGGTCGCTTAAATTATCAGAATAACTTTTTATATCAAGACTCTGATAGCCAAGGTACTTATAAGCAAGCACAAAACAGATTGAACTATGCTTATTCAGGTTTTTCTTTGAGTAACCAACTACAATGGCGAGAGCTCAATAATAATGAGTTAATCGATGGTACCTCCCGATTACAAGGCCGCTTAGGGCGTATTTATAGCCGTTTTGGAGTCGATTATACTTTATATCCTGTAAATGAAATAACCAGTTATGAGGCTGAATTTAATCGTAGTATTACAAGTCAATTACAAGCAGAGCTAACCTTGCGAGATTCACGTATTAATGATCTTAAATCTGCTGATTTGGGCTTAAGTTGGCAAAGTGATAAATTTAGTGTCACCAGTAACATTAATTACGATAGTCAGGATAACTGGCAACTTGGTGTTTATAGCCGTTTTAGCTTAGGCTTTGATACTCAAAATAATCACTATTTTGTTTCAAAGCAAAGCTTAACCACAACAGGCACTCTAATGCTCAGGGTATTTTTAGATCAAAATAACAATGGCACCATGGACGAAGGTGAGCAGGGCGTTGCTGGTGTTAAGGTTAAAGGTTTACAAAACTACCGCCAAGCAATTACCGATGAACAAGGTATTGCGTTACTTACTTCAATGCCGGCCAATCGCACTACAGATATCGTGCTAGATAAAGACAGCTTTCCAGATCCCTTTTTAGTACCAGCCCATGAAGGGTTTTCAATTACTCCACGCGCAGGGTTTATTGAATATATGGATTATCCAATTAATAATTCAAGTGAAGTGGAAGGTGTAGTGTATTTACATAAGGGAGAAGCAAATGAAGTTAAGCCCTATGCAAAAATTGCATTACTCGACATACAAGGTAACAAAGTGGCGCAAACACAGGCAGCATACGATGGTTACTACCTTTTCACTGATTTAAGACCTGGCGAATACCAAGCTGTTATTGAAGATAATTACAAAGATAATAAAGGCTTAAAAGAAACGCAGAATATAACTGTTAATTTATCCCCACAGGGCGACGTTGTGATGGGGGTTGATTTTGTTTTAACTGAAAAAGTAAAGGCGTCAGGCTACATTGCTAACGCGGGTAGCTTTTCTTCATTAGCGTTTTTGAAAGCGTATTTTCAGCTAATAAAACAGCATTTAAAGCCTGAATCATTAAATGAAGCGTTCTATTTGCAAGAGAATGAGCGTTATGTATTAGCTATTGGCTATGCCGTAGATGCTTCTACAAAACTTGAAAACACATGTAATAACCTAAAAAATAAAGGCTTAAATTGCACAGTTAAGGCCCAACAAATAACACATTAATAAAATAGGGAGCTTTTGATGGCGTTACGACATATTTTTAAAAGTATATTAACTTTATTGGTATGCACTACCTTTGTTGGCTGCAACAGTACAGATGCTGGAAATAAACAAAGCCAAATTACCAATGAAGAAGTGGTAAGTATTTCAGCAACCGAGCTTGCGCAATTAAAAGAATCAGCAGCTCAGTGGCAGCAAGCAAAACCAGGGATTGAACGTTTACTTGTTATTGAACAAGATCTCAAGTTATTAATTAATCAACTTAATGCCGTTGTAGCGCAGGAATCTACTGCTGCTAAACAACCAGAAGTTATTTCGCCAGAAGTAACTGCACCAGCAACAATAGTAAAGCCAGGGGTTACGACGCCACCTATTTATGCACTACAAGTTGCTTCAGTAACACAAAAGGTGCGGCTAACTAAAAGTGCTGCAGACATCCAAAATGCAGCGCCACAATTATTTGAAGGCAAGTTTGTAGCAAATGTAGAGTCTGTCGATGTTAACGGGGTTACTTACTACCGACTTAAACTTGGTGCTTATCAATATCAAAAAAATGCCCAAGCTGATTGTGATAAATTAAAGCAACAGCAAGTCAGCTGTATCGTTAGTCATTTCACAGACAATCCCATCAAACTATAAATAGGCATAATTATTGCTTTGTATCTGCCATGCATCAAGAGGATGGCAAATATGCGCCTTATAATACTTTTACTTTCAATCAGCCTTACAGCCTGTAGCTTGACTGGTGATGAGCCAGATACAAGACAAAGCCCTATTGAAAACCCAGCGATGGCTCCGTTTACTGTGCATCAGTATGTTAGTGACTTAAGCACTCAGTTGAGCCATATTAAAGGGCCTTTTAAAAGCTCGGCACGCATTGCTGTTACTAGCTTTTATCTAGCTGATTCTCTAGAAACAGGCCTAGCTCAAGGGCAAGGTGCTGGCCTTAGTCAGCAAATTCAAGAAAGCCTTATTACGCAGCTCACCCAGCTGGGGTATAACATTATTGAATACCGCCTAGAAAACACTATAAATTTATCAGCTTCTGCCGATAGTATGCTTAGCAGAGATATTTCAAAATTACGTCAACGCCAGAATATTGACTATGTGATCACCGGCACACTTACGCGGCAACAACATGCCTATATTGTTAACGCCCGCATGGTGAATACGCAAGATAACGTAATTACGTCTGCGGCAAATACTGAGATCCCTATCAATGTAATGTGGGGTGATGAAAAAATTCAGCAACGCGATGGTTATATCTATCGCAGTGAATACTAATTAGGAGCCCTTATGAAACGCTTATTACTTACTTTATGTTTGCCACTGGGCTTTGGTTGTTCGCAAATGATGGGTGACAACAGCACCGTTGTTGAAGATAATTCGCCTCAGTTAGCAAAACAGCGCACAGTTGCTGAACCTGGACAAACAACTTCGCTTTATCAAAATACTGCAGTAATGAACGACAGCAGCCAAATAACGACCCCAACACGTAAAAATATCAACCATTACGTGCGGGGTATAATGCAAGATATGGCCGAGAATCTGCAATACGTAAACACGAAAACGCCTTTAGCGGTATCGAGCTTTATTTATCTTGATGATGAATATAACGATGGCACTTTATTAGGTAATCAACTAGCTGAAAGCTTTATGCACGAATTACACAGCTTTGGTGTACCCGTGATTGATTTTAAAACCACAGACTATATGCGGGTAACACCAAGCGGTGACTTTGTATTTAGCCGTGACTATTTAGAGCTAAGCCAAGACCAAAACTTTAACTATGTGTTGGCCGGTACTATGGTAAACCACCAAGGTGGCGTATTAGTGAATGCCCGTATCGTAGGTTTAACCAGTAAAGCAGTGGTGGGCTCTGCGCAAGGTTTTATTCCACAGTCAGTGGTTGATGCGCTAGACAGCAGTTATCGCACCGATGGCGTAATGCTTAAACAAGCGAATGAGTGAGACGAGTATGGCATTTTTAACTAAACATGCTGCAATTGTTAGCTTAAGCCTAACGGCTTCGCTGTTAGTGGGCTGTAATGCAAATAACACGAGTCCAGAGCAGGCAAAGGTTGATAACGCACAAGTTACAGCTCCCAGCTATGATTTAAATCAGCTAATTCGCCAAGCACAACTAAATGACGAACAGCAATATCAAGATTCAACCCAGTTTACTCCGCTAAAGCACCATAAAACTTTGGTCAACTATGTTGAACAAATGGCGCTGGATTTGGTTGATACAATGCAGTCAGAGCAAGACATTGCGATTGCTGTTACCTCGTTTGTAGATTTAGATGCAAGCTTGAATAACAGTAGCCAATTAGGTAACCAATTATCAGAGTCGTTTATTCATCAACTCCAGCAGTTTGGTTACGGGGTGGTTGATTTTAAAACCACAGATCAAATTTTAGTTAACGAACGTGGCGACTTTGTGTTTTCTCGTGATATTGAAAACCTAGCCAACAAACGTATCGCCAGCCATGTATTATCAGGCACGTTAATTTATCGCAGCAGCGGGGTAGAGGTAAACACCCGAGTGATAGATGTACAAAGCAAGCGAGTGATCGCCAGCAGCCAAAAAGTATTGCCGTATTATGTGTTAAAAAACGATGATATAAACCTCAAACGCGCGAGTATTAACTAGCCTTGTATTAAGTTCATTTAACTGCTTGATTGTAAATAGGATAAACCGTTATACTTTTGCTATCAGCTATCAGCTATCAGCTATCAGCTATCAGCTATCAGCTATCAGCTATCAGCTATCAGCTCGAAGCTCGAAGCTCGAAGCTCGAAGCTCGAAGCTCGAAGCTCGAATGTGGCCTCTTAGTTAAATGGATATAACGGCCCCCTCCTAAGGGGCAGTTGCAAGTTCGATTCTTGCAGGGGCTACCAATAAAATCAATGAATTACGATTTTTCTCTCTGCTTTTATATTTTCTGTGTAGCACATACGTAGCATATTTATTTGAGTGAGAATATAAACTTTAGCAAGTTAAGGGATTAGCTTTTGTTTGAGCAGGTATTTAGTCATATACAGCATAATTATAATTTATTTCCAACAGTTGAGGTTGGTCAAAGAGATTCTTTATGTAGGTTCTGCAAATTAAATGATGTGAAGTTTAATAAAAAAAGGGCCCATTCCTTTCCTGAGTTTCTTGGCAATAAAAGCATATTTACAGTTAATGAATGTGATGAGTGCAATGCTAGATTTTCAAAAATAGAGAAAGACTTAAGCAATTTTATACCCCCAACGATTATTACTCGATTAAGAGGCAAGAAAGGCTATCGGCCGAATTATATAAAAGGTGGCAGTAAAATTTATGGTGACGATCAATTCATAACATTAATACAAGAAAAACCTTCAGAGAAAAGCTCATTAAATTTTTCTTCACAAACTTTTGATATGGTCAAAGTTTACAAAGCAATTTTAAAGAGTTTAATATCTATTCTTCCAGATGAAAAATTAAAAGAATTTAATACTGCTATTGGATGGTTGAGATCAAATCAGAATTTTGAAAGCTTTAATCATTTTCCTATTTTTTGGTGTGGGTACAGAATGCCTGATGCTAACTTTCCAATAAAAATGGAAATCGAATTAACTAGAGAAACGTCTGATAATCACATTATCTATATTTTATATTGCCAATTTAATAACTTTTTTATTTACTTCCCTTTTTCTCCAACTAGCAAATTATTTTTTAAAGCTGAGCAATTAGCATCAAAAGTAATAGCCGAGAACATACATTATGAAAAAGTTGACTGTAGTGATGGAATAACAAGCCATTCATATAAAATCAACCTTCCTCTTGGTGAACCTGATATAACTTCGAGAGAAGAGCTTACGATAGAGCTGTTAAATAATATATTGAAAAATAGGAAAGGGAATAGTAATCAATGATGATCACTAATATGAATCAACTAAAACTCGCAACGACTAAAGCTAAAGAGGGGTTATTTGATGAAGCGATAGAAATTTTATTGTTGGCTTTTCAAAGTGGAATATCATCAGAAGCCGATATCTTAAAAGTATTGCCATATTATCAGAAAGCTGGCAGATACAACGAACTTGAGGAAGTTTGTCAAGAAGACTTCATTCCACAATTAGAACAATTAAATCATTCGACGTTTTCTCATAAATGTGAAGAAATTCAAAAGTCTTTTCTATCTTTAAAATTGCACAAGCTATATGCAAAGTTAGCTTTGTGTGCAGAAAGAGAAAATCAAACTAAGGATGAAAAAAGATTTATTAGTTCTAGCCAGCATTACTATGGGGTTTATGAAGATCTTTTAGAGCAAGGTACTAAAGTAGAGAAACTTAAAGAGTTTAAAAATATTGTGAAACGATACGGAAAGAACAGTCATCTGTGGCCTGAGTTTTTGCAAAAAGAATTTTCTAAATATATAAAATAGTTAAACTCAGCTAGTACAGTTATTTACAGAGCTCCAAGTTAGATCTTTTTGCCATTCTGGCAAGTGGTTAGCTAAAGATGATTTTTAGCTTTGCCTTAGAGTTTGATATGAACTAAAGCTTAGTTTAGAGCTTTAGCTAATGCCTGGAGAGGCAAATCTTGACTTCAGACATCATACTTCAGTTAACCTGCAATCAATAATTAACCGAATCTAACTCTTTTAATTTTAGTTGTGATATCTATCTTCACATTCATTGTTTTACACTTTATTGCGCGAATAAAACCCGCAGCAGGGTTTGCATGTGTCCGCGGGAGTTGTTCATCAGTTGTGTAATTATGGTGACGTTGATCTTGAGTTTATTGTTACTTCAACACCGCCAAGTCACGGTGATAAAGTGATCATTTAACTCAAAGTACATGATAATAAAAAAGGAAGCCGAGGCTTCCTTTGTTGTGTGCGTATTTGTTTAAGCGCCTGGGCCACATTCCATACAGTGGTTTATGATATCTGGGCCAAATTTAAGTTTGGCGTTTAAATCACGAAGGGCGGTACGCAGGCCTTCTTCAATCACTGGGTGATAAAATGGCATATCAAGCATTTGTGGTACGGTCATTTTGTTTTGTACTGCCCATGCCAGTAAATGGGCTATATGCTCGGCTTGTGGACCGATAAACTCAGCGCCAATAAATAAGCCAGTCCCTTGCTCTGCGTATACTCGCATATGGCCTTTGTTTTTTAGCATTACACGGCTGCGGCCTTGGTTTTCAAAGCTGACTTCGCCGGCTTCAAAACAACCGCATTCACCTAAACGCTCTGTTATTTGTTTGTAGCTTTCGCCTACCATCGCGATTTGTGGGTCACTAAATACCGCTGCAATAGAAGCACGACGTAAGCCGTTTCGCACATCTGGGAAGCGTCCTGCGTTTTGCCCAGCAATGGTGCCTTGGTCACTTGCTTCGTGTAATAGAGGGATCATATTACTGGCATCCCCGGCGATAAATATGTTTGAATCGCCACATTGCATAGTGTGTTTATCGGCAATTGGTACGCCTCGTTCATCTAGCTCAATCCCTGTGTTTTCAAGTCCGAGTTTGTCGGTATTCGGTATGCGGCCGGTAGCGGCGAGTACAAAATCAAATTGTTCGGTTTGCTTGTCGCCGTTTTTGTCAACATAAGTAAGTTGCGCTTTATCGTCGACTTTTTGCATATCAGACACATTTGAGTCGGTATCCACAAAAAATTCTTCTGCAAATACAGTGTTGGCGTAATCTTTAATGACAGGGTCGGTAATAGGGCCTATAGCGCCACCCACACCAAATAGCTTTACCTTAACACCTAAACGGTGCAAAGCTTGGCCAATTTCAAGGCCAATAACGCCGGGGCCAAACACGGCAACAGATTCTGGCAAGTCTTGCCAATCGAACACGTCGTCATTAATTATTAATTTATCGCCAAAGTTATTAAATACGCCAGGGTAAGCAGGACGTGAGCCCGTTGCGATAACAAAGCGTTTTGCATTAATAATTGTGTGGTCGTCAATTTGAACGCGGTTGGCATCGAGAAACTTTGCATAGCCACGAATTTTATCTTCACTTGGAATTTCATCTACGGCCTCAACCACAAAGCCTACAAAGCGGTCGCGTTCATTGCGCACCCGTGCCATTACTTCAACACCATTAATGGTAGGTTTTGAACTATGTACACCAAATGCCGGTGCTGTTTCGATTGAATGAGCGGCTTCAGCGGCTGCAATCAATAATTTACTAGGCATACAGCCAACACGCGCACAGGTAGTGCCGTATGGGCCTGCTTCAATCATTAATACGTTTGGTGTGTGTTGTTTTGCGTTACGGTATGCACTTAGGCCGGCAGTGCCAGCACCAATTACAACAACATCTGTATTTAGTTCTTTCATGGTGATGTCCTCAATACCAATTTTATTAAAAAACTGGTTTTAAATAAGTTAATAAAATGGGTACGTAAAAAGGTAAAAGTAGGGGCATTAATGCCCCTAATCATGTGCTTAAAGGATTACTTAATTAAGCAAAGTATTTTTCTAAATCGTCAGAGCCACCAATGTGCGTTCCGCCAATAAATACTTGTGGTACGGTTTCACGGCCTGAGATGGCTTTAAGGCTTGTTAAAGATGCACCTGCACCCATGGTGATTTCCTCAAACACTAAGCCTTTTTCTTCTAGTAACGCTTTTGCTTTACTACAGAATGGGCAACCAGGTTTAGTAAATATGCTTACTGCTTGTGGCTTTACTTGCTCAGGATTGATGTAATCAAGCATAGTGTCTGCGTCTGATACTTCAAACGGGTCGCCTGGTAAATCTGGCTCGATGAACATTTTGTCAATCACGCCGTCTTTAACCAGCATTGAATAGCGCCAGCTGCGTTTGCCAAAGCCTAGGTCATTTTTATCTACTAGCATGCCCATGCCGTCTGTAAATTCACCGTTACCATCTGGTAGTAAGGTAATGTTTTGTGCTTCTTGGTTTTGAGCCCAAGCGTTCATTACAAAAGTATCGTTTACTGATAAACATACGATGTCATCAACACCATTTTGCTTAAGTACACCTGCTAACTCGTTGTAGCGTGGTAAATGAGTTGATGAACACGTTGGTGTAAATGCACCTGGTAGTGAAAATACAACAACAGTTTTGCCTTTAAAAATGTCGTCTGATGTTACTGATTTCCACTCATCATTTACGCGAGTTGCGAATGTAACTTGTGGAATTGTTTGACCTTCAATATTGTTTAACATGTTTTTTAGTTCCTCTTGATTTGTTGATAGCCATTATGTCGTGAAACTTGTAATAGCTCCAATCGTTTATTTGTATTACCATGATAGGTATTACCTATTATGTTTGAGCTTACTATGAATTTAAAAGATCTTGAATATGTAAAAGCAGTTGCCCACTTTAAACATTTTCGTAAAGCGGCAGACGCTTGTTATGTTAGTCAGCCAACGTTGAGTGGCCAAATTAAAAAGCTAGAACAAGAATTGGGCGTTACATTATTTGACCGTTCTACTAAGCAAGTTACTTTAACTATGCAAGGTGAACGTTTGTTGACACAGATAAAGTTAGTGTTAGAGCAAACCCAAATACTAAAAGAGCTAGCGGCAACATCGAGCGCCCCATTACAGGGTAGGGTAAAAATAGGTATTATCCCAACTATTGCGCCGTATTTATTACCTACTTTACTTACCTCAATGAAAGAAGCCTTTGCTGATAGTCAGTTTGCCTTTGTTGAAATGCAAACCAGCACTATTCTAGCGGCACTTGATAATGGTGAGCTAGACATTGCAATACTAGCAGATGTGTCTGAACTTAAGCTTTATCATACAGTTAATATATATAAAGAAGACTTTTTAGTGGCCTTGTCAACGCAAAATAAACTTGCTCAGCGTAGTAAGGTCGCGTTAGATGAGTTAAAAACGTGTAGCTTATTAATGCTCAGCGATGGGCATTGTTTTAAAGATCAGGCTCAGCGTTTTTGCTTTGCGGCAGGAGTAGATGTATCGAATGAGTATCAAGGTAATAGTTTAGAAACGTTATTAGCTTTGGTTGCCATGGACGATGGGGTCACTTTTGTGCCTAAGCTTGCAGCAGCTGAGCGCGACGGAATTAAGTATTTGCCTATATTTCCAACTCAGCAGCGCAGCGTGGTGTTAGCATCTCGTAAGCATTATCCGCACTTAGCGGGTGTTGAGTTGTTGGCAAAGTGGCTAAGTGAGCACCCAAGTTTACGCAAACAATTAACTAAAGCGATAGTGTAGCAAGCTCGACAACGTCGTTAATCTGAATATTTGGTAAAGGTTGTTTATCAACACTCACGGTTACGGCGCTTTGTTGATATACCTGTTCAACTTGTACTTGGTTTAGTGTGGTAATGAAATTAGGCATTTTATTACCTGCAGCATCAGTTAAATAGTTATGATGGGCAATATTTAATATTTGCCCTTTTTCAAGGCCATGAGCTTTACCAAGATTAATGACCAGTTTGTCGTTTTCAATATGTAATATCTTACCTTGGGTCTCAAGGCATGCCATGGCTGCTTGTAGGTCATAGCTGAGGGTTTGGTTTATATCGGCAATGGTTTGTCCGTAGTCTGAGCCCCAGAACTTTTCGCCATATACATCAATTAAATCAGTTTTTTCAAACGGCCAGATACCTTGACCACGATAGCTTTTTTGCCAAAGTCGTTCGTAGGTGGTGCCATCAAATAATACAAAATCAACATTGTATGCGCGCTTATAGGTTTCATCTTGCCAAAAGGCGTAGCTGTTATTTAGTTTATCACTATTTGATATATCAACAATTTGACTCAGTAATACATATTGTGAATTACTGCGAGAGGCAATTTCTTCAAGTAGAGCGTTGCTGTAATCGTATTGTTGAGTAAAAAACTCACTTACGCGTATAGGGAAATTAAAATAGGCAGTAGGGCGTGTGCTTATTGGTGATTCATTTAAAGTATTGTATAGGTTTTCGCTGGTGGCTTTATTTATGTCAAAAATTTGACCCATGCGGGCCTGCTCACGGTGTTTAAGTTGGGTTTGTGTAATTGCCACAAACTTATTAAAGCTGCTGGCAGGGCACTGCTCTTGTTCTGGAAAAATATCTAAACGTAGGGTGATTGCAAATTGATCGCCGTGTCTGTCTTCGCTGATCATTTCAATTTTTTGTATTTCACCATGGCTGTTTATTTTTAGCTGATCTTGGGTAAGTACGCCATCTACAAGGGTTTGCATTGAACTAACACGAGCTCCTGAAAACACCAATGCTTGGGTTATAGCATCTTTTATCGCGACAGATTTAGCTTTGGCTATATCATTATTTTTAATGCTGGCATGGCCGGTAGATTCAAACCATTGTGCATTCACACTGGTACTTACGCTCAATGCAAGCCAAGCCGAAGCTGTAACAACGCATGTTAATAGTTTTTTCATCGTAAGATCCCACGCCAAAATATTGGTTAATTACCTTTAATATGCATGTAATACGCAAGGACTATACCAATTGTTTTAAATATGAGAGTAAAGCAAGAACATGGCATTGATCATGCATTCATTGCGACTATTAAACCATTTACTTTAATGTGGGCTCCTATGCGTATAGTCTTTTTTATTTTTGCAATTTTAAGTTTATCAGGTTGCAGTAGCATTTTTGATAAACATGTTGAATATAAATATATAGAGCCTGATAGTTACCCAGTACTTAAGGCGATAGGCTACGCCCCAATCAGTGCCCAACCAGGCGATAACGAGTCACAGCGTTCGTTAATGGCGTTAAAAGCGTCAAAGCTTGAAGCGTATCGTGAGCTTGCAGAGCAAGTATATGGGCAAAAAATTACCGCTGGCACAACGGTGAAAGGCAGTATTGCGCAAAACGATCAATTACAAAGCCAAGTACAAGGCGTCATTAAAGGCGCGCAAGTAGTAAAAAGCTACCCTGTTGGCGACAGCTACGCAACGGAGCTTAGGCTTGATATGAAACGCGTACACGATTTATACATAGGTGAGATCAAACCAAGAGAAGTGAAAAAAGTTACTTACTACTAAGCAAAATATCTCATATTTACCTGTGGGTGCTATGCTTGATTTAACAATTCTTTTTGATCGAAAGCTGTGATACGACAAGGTAACAATTACTTTTTATTAATTATGCAATGGCCAAGCCTATGTACGCTTTTATAAAGCGAGCTCGTGTTTGGTCGACGGGCTACCAAGGCTATATATGGCGTGGGTTATTGTTAGTTTTACTCGCTAATAGCTTGGTTTTTGCTGCTCGCCTACCTATCCAGTTCAATGTTTTTTTTCAGCAAATGAATCAACAGTTTGGTCCTACAAGACTGCCAGTAGCACGAAGCTGGCAAACCATGTTAGTGCAAACTCAAAACAAATCAGAACAACAAAAAATTTTAATTGTGAACGATTTTTTTGCTCGCAACCTGCGTTACCGCACCGACATCCAACTGTGGCAACAAAAAGATTACTGGGCGACTCCACTTGAAACGCTAGGTAAAGGTTTAGGTGATTGTGAAGATTATGCCATTGCTAAATATATTAGCCTCAGAGCACTGGGTATTGATGATAATAAATTGCGACTTATTTATGTAAAAGCACAAATAGGTGGCCCACGTTCAAACAGATCGCAGGCTCACATGGTATTAGGTTACTTTGTGACGCCTAATGCTCAGCCGATGATTTTAGATAGTTTAATTACCAAGGTATTACCTGCGGCAAAACGCACAGATTTAAGCCCTGTATTTAGCTTTAATAGCCAAGGATTGTGGGCGAACAATTCAACTAAAAGTGTTGCAAATCCGACTGCGCGATTGTCGCGCTGGCGTCGGATATTAGAGCAAACACAAAGAGAAGGAGTTATGTGGTAATGGCATTATTTTCCTTATTTAAGCGTAATAAAAAAAGTAGTATCACGCTTCGTCAAGAGCTCTGGTTTGCCATTCTTATGGTGATATTAGTAGGGTTTATTAGCAGCTTGTTAATAAGTACTTACTCGGCAAAGGACTATTTTTCGTCTCAGTTGTATTTAAAAAACGTGGATAACGCGAACAGTTTAGCCTTAATGGTGAGTCAGTTAGATAAAGATCCTGTGAGCTTAGAATTGCTTATTTCGGCAACTTTTGATACGGGCCATTACCAACGCATTGAATTACAAAACCCTGCTGGGGAGGTGATTGTAAAACGCGAGTTTTCTGGTGATTTTGATACTTCAACACCAGATTGGTTTCATCATCTTTATCACTTAAATGTAGCGCCGGGGGT
Source organism: Pseudoalteromonas mucoides (assembly GCF_049257175.1). Lineage (NCBI taxonomy): Bacteria > Pseudomonadati > Pseudomonadota > Gammaproteobacteria > Alteromonadales > Pseudoalteromonadaceae > Pseudoalteromonas > Pseudoalteromonas mucoides. The sequence goes on along the minus strand of NZ_JBMMUC010000024.1, from coordinate 12,978 downwards.
GTCTCAGATTAATGATGGTTGGAGCCAGTTTGGTACTGTGTATTTAGAAAGTCATAGTCAATATACTGAACAGGCACTATGGCAAAGTGCGGTAAGGTTGTTCTTTAGTTTTTTAATTGTCGCGATTGTCGCATGTATTGCAAGTAGCTATTTTCTGTCAAAAATACTACGTCCACTTGATGATGTAGTGTATCAAGCAAATGAACTGGGTAATAAGCGTTTTATAAAATCAAAAGTGCCAAATACTTATGAGTTTGCTCGTCTTGTTAGCTCAATGAACCTGCTATCTGCTCGTTTTAGTAAAATTATAAAAGAAGATAATAAGCGTCTTGAAGAGTTTAGATTTAAAAGCCAACATGATGAATTAACTGGCTTGGCCAATCGGGAGTATTTTTCTGCCACTTTAGAAGCTCATTTAAAACAGTCTGAAGATCATGCTCATGGCGCTTTATTTTTATTTCGAGTAATGAATCTTGATCAGATAAGTGAACAGCTTGGCCGTGTTGAAATGGTTAATTTTGTAAGGCGTTTTACTAAGACCTTGATCCTGTTTTTAGAAGAAAATGAAGATCGTTTCTCTGAAAACCATATTGCCCGTATGTCCCATACAGATTTTACTGTGTTATTTACCGATGTTGAAGATTTACAGTTGCTTAGTGATCGGGTTTTACGGCTGCACAAAACATTAGTATCTGAATATCAGAGTGTTGATTTAGCTCTGCCTCACAGTTGCACATTTATTGAGAGTAAAGATACTCGCTTTACTTTATTAAAGCGCGTTGATGACTTACTCAAAATCGCATCAAGTGATAAATCAACACAAGCTAAATTTACCGATAATAAAAACAAAAATGAGTTGTTTGATAGTGCTGATAGCTGGCGTTCAGCTATTGAAAAAGCATTAGATAACGATGATCTCGATGTTATGCTTTACCCTGTTACCAGTTTTAGCGGTAAGTTATTACACAACCAACTAACCTTGAACTTATTGTTAAACGGCGAACTTTATCGCTCGGGCTTTTATTACCAGTGGGCTAAGCGGTTAAAATTACTGGCGCGATTAGATTGGGGGATCATTAAATATTTAGTGAGGGTGTTTGATGAACGTGAAGATTTAAAGCTTATATCAGTGGAAATATCCGAAGAAACGCTATTAGATGATAGCGCGCTCGCCGCTATTCTGACCTACTTGTTAGCATTTCCTAATTTAGCTAAACATATTTGTTTTGATGTAAAAGAGAGTATTGCGGTTGCTGAACTGGCTGTATTTAGAGACTTTTGCGGGCAGGTGAACAGTATGGGGGCTAAAGTCTCACTAAAACGGGTTGGTTCTGCGTTCACTAAACTTGATAAATTACAAGAGCTTGGCCTTGAGATGATAAAAATAGACAGTATCTATGGTCACAATATTAGTTACAGCCAAGATAACCAAACTTTCTTAAGAGGAATGTGTGCAATGGCTCATTCGCTTGGTATTAAGGTGATTGCAGAAGGTGTGAGTAATCCTGATGATTTAGCTATGCTTCAGTCTCTTGGTTTTGACGGTGTGGTTTCGCAACCTGTTGATGCGGCGGGTATGGAACGTAAAAAGTAAACCTAATCATAGCTTGCCTGTCAACTCCCTTTAACCGCGAGCATAAGGTGCATTCTGTCGCGTACTTTTAGCTTATTAAACACAGAACTCATATGCTCTTTGACTGTGCGTTCAGTTATGTTTAGTTGATTGGCCACTTGTTTATTAGTGGCACCAGTTACCACAATGTCTACAACCTGACGCTCTCTTTTTGTTAGGCTGTCTAGGTCGCAATCATGTTTATAATTAACAGGCTGATTTGATAGTGCGCCAACTAAATTAGACAGTAACTGACCTGGAAGCCATATACCACCACTGAGAATGGTGTCGGCAACTTGCTCAATGATTATTTGACTGGCAAAGGCTTCAACATAGCCCCTAGCACCCATCTGCAAAGCAGCCCCGAGCTCATTAATATCTAACTCTCTGGCCATGACGATTACCGGAATACGGTTTTGGCTGTATTTTTTAACTAATTCTAACCATTGAGGTATACCAGCTAATATCCAGATCACACTATCAGCAGTGATATGCTTTGGCGCTATATGTTTTATCGCACAATCAGGGTAAGCATTTTTCCAATGAGGAGAAGTCAGTTCCTTCTCGCTAATAAATAGGTGTAATCGCATTTTTACTCCAGATTTAGAATGTCAGGCTGAATTAGCGTTCAGTCATAGCTAATGAAGTAGCCCGTAAAACAGGTTTGAGTAAGTATTCTAAAACGGTTTTTTTGCCCGTAATGATGTCAACCTGAGTAGTCATACCAGGAATAATGGTTAGGTCGTCGGCAAATTGGTTTTTATTGGTTTTTAATTGCACCAAGTAAAAGGTGTTGTCACGTTCATCTGTGATTGTATCAGCGCTGATCTGCATAACTTGGGCATTGAGACCACCGTAAATAGCAAAATCATATGCACTAAATTTTATCATTGCCGCTTGGCCAGGGCGCAAAAATGCGATGTCTTTAGGGGGGATTTTAGCTTCTACAATTAATTGGTCATCAAGGGGGACTATTTCTAGTACTTCACTGCCGGGTTGTAAAATTCCGCCAACAGTGTTGACCATTAAGCGTTGTACAGTGCCATTTACTGGGGATTTTATTTCAGTCTGAGTTACTTTATCTGCGAGTCCTGACTCGGTTTCTTTTATCGACTCAAGGCGCAGTAGTGCTTCTGATAATTCGTTATTCCAACGATTTATCATGACCAGCTCAACCTCAGTTACTTTATTTTTAGCTTCATTAATCGCAGATAAACTGCGATTTATTACTGCTTTCGTTCTACTTATTTCACCTTTTAGCTCAACGGCTTGTCGCTCTAAACGAATGATGTCTATATCAGACACAGCACCAGATTTTAATAGTGGGCGGGTCACTTGTAACTCACGATAGATTAACCTTAGAGCGTCAGTATGTTGCTTAAGTGCGGCTTGCGCTTCAATATGATCTTGACGACGTTGTTCTAACTGGCGTTTATGAATAGTGACTTGTTGGTCTAGCTCTTCTTTGTTACTGAGATATAGCGCTTCCTCATGGATCACAGCGTTGGGAGAGTCCGCTTTTAATTGCTCGTCGAAAGTTAATGGCTGCTTTTGGGTTAGCGCTTTTAATCTTGCTACTTTGGCACTGAGAGATTGTACTTTAGACTGGTTTTCACGAAAACTTGATATATATCGGGTTGGGTCTATTTTAATTAATACATCGCCAACGTTTACTATTTGCCCTTCGCGTACATTAATTTGTTCAACCATACCGCCATCATAAGATTGAATCAGCTGTAACTTATTCGAAGGGATAACTCGGCCCTCACCACGAGCTACTTCATCTAAACTTGCAAATGCAGACCAAACAATCAATAGCAGTATACTTAAACAAATTAAGTACAGCAGTAGCCGTGCCCGCGCGGGTTGTTGTTGCATTTTTTCCCATTGCGCATCGACCACCCAATCTTGGCTGTTAGGTGGTGATAACCAGTTTTTAAATAAACCATTAAATATGGAAGGTTTGCGACCTTTTGATGCTTCAATAGCACGACCCATCGATTCAAATGAACGTTGTTCTAGAGGTGGTTTTTTGTCACTCATGAAGCACGCTCCACAGGTTTGTTATTTAATGATGCGATAACTTTGTCTTTAGGGCCATCTGCAACTATTTTACCGTTGTCTAATACAATCACCCGATCAACAAGTTCCAGTAGGGAGGTTCTATGTGTAACAACTATAAGGGTTTTTTCCGCACTGTGTTGTTTCAGGTTTGCGATAATTCTTGCTTCGCTGGCATGATCCAACGCAGAGGTTGGTTCATCCAAAATAAGTATTGGTGGATCATTTATAAGCGCTCTTGCGATACCTACGGCTTGGCGTTGGCCACCAGATAATAACCGGCCTTGTTCACCGACCTGTAAATCAAAGCCGTCAGGGTGGGAGTTAATTAAATCAAATAGCTGGCTTTGTTCGCATGCAGAGATAATTTGCTCGTCTCTAGCATGCCAAGCACTTAAAGTTATATTGTCTTTTAAGGTGCCATAGAACAAAGAAACGGTTTGCGGTACGTAGCCAATATTGTGGCGTAATTCAGCTGGGTCTATTTGGTGGATATCCGTATTATCCACAGCTATCGATCCGGCGGTTGGTTCGTATAATCCTAAAATAAGTTTTTCTAAGGTACTTTTACCTGAGCCATTACGCCCTAAAATAGCTACTTTTTCACCTGCTTTTATACTTAAATTTATTCCTGAGAGTGCGTCATTACTTTCATCAGAATATTTAAAGCGTACATCTTTAAATTGAATATCGCCTCTTAAAACAGGGTGGCTCAACCAATGCTTTCCCGGTGGACGTTCTACTTCATGTTCCATAATTTCATTGAGTGAATGCATTGCGATTGCCGCATGATGAAATTGGGCCAAAACGGCGGCAGATTGCCCGATAGGGCCCATTGCCCTCGATGACAATAAGTAAGCTGCAATTAAGCCGCCTTGAGTGAGATCGCCGTTAATTACTAAATGAACACCGATGATCATAATGATCACTCCCACTGATTGCTGCACCCATGCTGCGGTTGTTGAAATAGATCCTGATATAAGCCTACTTTGTGCGTTTACACGGGCAATAAAAATGGTCGATTTTTCCCAGATAGACTGGGTTTTACATTCGCTATGAAAGCTTTTCACGTCTTCAATATTGGTGAGGCTTTCAACCAAGGTTGCATTTCGCATTGAGCTTGCTTTCATGGTTTGCTCAGAAAGAGCTTCTAATTTGCGGTGTGCTGCTAACGCGTAAAAGAGTAGTAGCAAAGCACCAACGATAATAGGAATGCTCAGGGGGACGCCGATTATCGCAATAACGGTGATGTATAAAAGTACAAACGGAAGGTCCACCAAGGCGATTAACGTAACTGAGCTAAAAAAGCTTCTTACAGATTCAAATGATTGAATATTACTTGCAAATGATCCTGCTGAGGCCGGCCTGTTTTTTAACTTCATGCCGAGTACACGCTCCATGATCACCGCCGATACTTTGACATCAATTCTGCTGGCAGCAAGTTCAACAAAATAGCTTCGTACTAGGCGCAGAGCAAAGTCAGCTGTGAGGGCGATTAAAACACCAATTGCTAATACCCATAATGTTTCAACTGCTTGATTTGGCACAACTCGGTCGTATACGTTCATTACAAATAATGGCATGGCAACAGACAATAACCCAAGGGCAACAGCTGATATAATCACGTCTTTATAAAGTGATCGACACTCTTTTATGACACCCCAAAACCAACCATCTTTAGAGAGTTTTTGTAAGACCGGCGAACGAGCGTCGAAGGCAAACTCGGGTTGTGCATAGATAATAATATCTGTGGTGTTTTGACTTAACTCTTCAATACTTATGTGTACTGCTGAGTCACTCAATTCAGGGTAAATTACCTCTACCATTGCAGTATTTGTGTCTACAGAAGTCACAACGCAAGCTTGATTATCGCTAAGTAATAATATAGCGGGTAATAACGCAGCGTTTATTTTAACAAGTGGTTTATTAACCACTTTTGTTTTAAAACCTATACGCTTTGCAGCCCTCGAAAAACCTGACGGAGTGAGGTTGCCTTGCTCAAGCGGTAAGCCGCTTAATAAAGTTTCACGGGAGAACTCGCGACCATGGCAATGGCATAAAATTGCAAGGCAATCTACCAACACGCCACCATGGCTTGTTACATCATCTATTTCCATGTAATGACCAACGTTGTAATTCAGTTTGCAGAACTAATTAACTTAATTAGAATCCATTGCTTGCAGCTAAACTGCCGCTAGTATCTGTTATGATGGCCTCTATGCGCCGGTTAGCAGCATTTGCACGTACAGATATTTCCTGTATTTTTGGCAGATCAGTTCCGTACCCCAAAGATTTAACTCTGCTTGGGCTAATACCGTATTGCTGAGTGAGTATTTGTGCAACCGAAAAGGCGCGTCTTTCAGAGAGTTTACGGTTGTATAATGCAGGACCCTCTAATGAGGCATGGCCTTGGATTTCAACTTTTTTGTTGGGGTGTTGAGTTAAAAAGTCAGCTAACCGTTGTATTTCTTGCATGTATTGTGGGCGTACCTCACTGGAGTCGGCTGAAAACGGGATGCCAATTTCTACATTGGCAGAATCAGCTTTATATTTTGTGCAGCCTGTTTCGTCAACGTCAGTAAAAGCAGGAGTTGCTGGGCAGCCATCATTTTCGTTAGCAACACCATCACCATCATCATCTTGAAAGTCACTCATACTGTTTAATGTCGTATTTAATGCTGGTGCCTCTAAGTACCTTGGCATGGCGGTCACTGACATATAAGCGTTATCTTGCATTTTCTTTTTTTGTAAAAAGGCTTGGCGGTTTATAGTTGCTCCAACGTCATATTTAGGGCAAATACTTTCAGGGTTGTGCGCAAGCGGATCGTCAGTTAAATCACTTATTTTAGGAAATTTATCTGATGTAACATTGAGTGTAGGTAAAAGTTTACCCATTTGTGCTAGCATAGTTAGAATCGCTTCTTGGCGTTCATAAAGTGCCGAGATATAAGAACGGGTAGATTGAAAAGATTCGTTCTCAGCATCAAGTACGTCAAGCAGTGTACGTTGGCCAATATCAAACTGATCTTTGTAGGCAAATTTCACTTTATTAGATGAACGCTTGTGTTGCTCTAATGCTGGTAGTTTGCTTTCAAGTACTTTCACATTATTATAAGCTATTTGTAGGCTTTGTCTTATCTCTATGCATGACTGATCACGTTGGTATTTTGCAACATTAACCTCTTGATATGCTTGTTCTAAATTAGCACTATCAAGGCCTCCTTTGTACAAGTTATAGCTAACATCTATACCGACTCGTGCTTCTGTGCGTGTTTCATTAAACCCCAGTTCATCACGGTCTTGTGTGCCATAACGGGCTGATAAATCAACATTTGGGTGAAAGGCCGCTTTTTGTGCTTGGGCATTTGCCTCTTGTGCGGCAATATTATATAACGATGCATAGAAATCGTGGCTGTTTTTATATGCGATATCAAGAGCTTGGTTTATTGATATCGGTATGCTGTCTTCGCTTAGCCTTGCCTCAACAGTGCCTTGTTGTGGTAGTTCACCAACAACTCTTAAATAGCGGGCACTCACGTCATGCAAGTTTGCATATTCGGTCATTACGTTTGATTGGGCCAATGACAGCCGGTCACTTATTTGTTCTAAATCTGCAGCACGTGCTACGCCTGCACCAACACTTTGTTCGATTTGTTGATACACAGATTCATGCTCTTTTAGGTTTTGTTGAGCTAGTTCAACTAGGCGAGTAAACTTTTGTACATCGATGTAAGCTGCGCTGGCCTCTAACGCGATTTGCTCTGCTTGCGACATCATTTCAAAATAACGAATTAGTTGAATGCGCTCAAAGCGCTCTACTGTATTTGATGTTCTAAAGCCATCGTATAGCATCTGCCCTAAAGTTAACTCTGCGGTATTCCGATTGTATTCGTCTTCGATGCCGTAGTTACGTTTTTCATAGCCAGCGCTAACAGTGGCATCGACAGTTGGCAAATAGCCCGAATAGGCGGCATTAACACCATACACTGATGCTCTAAATGCATGCTATGCTTGTTGTACCTCAGGGTTATTAGAAATTGCTTTGTCAGCAACATAGGTTAAAGGCATTAAGGAAGTTTCCTCCGCATGCACTTTAGGTATAACTCCATTTATGGCTAAAGTTAGGCCAATAGCCAAGATAGTTTTACTTTGCTTAATGCTATTTTTTCTAATCATTGCATCCTCTTAGATCAGTTAGAAGCACTTCTAATTAAGTTTTAGACAATGAAGTTAAATAGTGCAAATCTAATTATGAAGAAGCATAAAAAATAATTTACACCACCTATTTTAGTCGTATTTTTTTAATTTTTTTTGTAGTCCTGTACTTTAGTCCAGTAGCTCTTTAGTACGGCTTGTCTAAATTTTATCTATATAGCAAATTTTTTTGACTGAGTAGGTGAAATCATGGATGCAAATCAATTATTAGTTATTGACGTACAAGGCACAGTACAGGTTGCTTTAGACGATGGCTCTTTTCGCACGCTAACATTAGGCGACACAGTGACTGTTGGCGAGATTGTTATAACTGCAGCAAACTCTTCGTTAATAATCGATGTCAAAGGTTTGTCACTCGCGATACCTGCAAATCAAAGAGTTAAAATTACGCCTGATTTAATGGCAAAAGCCGCTCGAGATGACTCAGAAACTACCTTGTTTGATGAATCAATTGATGATGCTATTGCTAGTTTGAACTCACCCGAAGCACAAGACTCCACAGATACACAAAATCCAGATGTAACAGACTTTTTGCAAGCGTTAGAAGGGGATGGAGATATTCTTGACGCTTTAGATGCAACTGCTGCTGGTGGCAATACACCGGGTGCGTCTGGTGGTGGTACATCCTTTGTTACATTGACTCGAATTGCTGAAGCTTTGAGTAATAACGGTTTATCGTTTGATGATAGTTACGAAAGTTTTAATGATGGAATTTTTAGTTTAAGAGATACCACCGATGGCGTGTTACCAGAGACCAACCAATTGGCATCATTAACTATTAACGACCTGGGTTTGATAAACAATGCACAACCAGTGATCACCGGTACGAGTGAAAATCTGGCAGGCCAAGCTGTTACTATGATAATCACGGATTCTGCAGGGGAGACGCAAACTTTAGTTGTCGTAATTGAAGAGGATGGTACATTTTCAGCTGCTGTAGAAGAGCCACTAATAGATGGCCCTATTGTGATAGATGTGACAGTTACAGATTCAGATGGAAATCCGATTACCGAGACAATCACCGCAGAGATTGATACCACGGCACCTGTTGTGAGTATTAATGCATTAGCTGACTCATCTTCTGAAATAGTGACAATAAGTGGCTCTGTGGCAGGTGTGGCAGCGGGTAATAATGTGCTCGTGACGGTGACTGATAGCGCAGGGCAAGTTCAAAATTTTACTGCTGTTATAGACGAGCAAGGTAATTGGTCATTAACAACACAAGCCTTATCTGAAGGTGCTTATACCGTAAATGCTGTTGTAACTGATGATGCAGGCAATCAAGGAATTGACTCCACTTTAGCGATAGTAGATTTAACTGCCCCCATCATCACTATTGATGCTTTAGCCCCAACAAATAACACAACTCCTGTTATTAACGGTGGGGTGAGCGGGGTGTCTGTTGGCAGTCTAGTTACTGTTAGTGTATTAGATGCAGCAGGAAACGAACAGAACTTTACTAGTATAGTGGATGATAATGGTCGTTGGTCAATCGAAGTTTCCGAGTTATTAAGTGAAGGAGAGTACACAGTTACGGCTCAGGTAGCAGACTCTGCGGGTAACCAAGCTTCGGATACAGCGATAAATCAGATAGATTTGACGGCTCCTGCGATTAATATTTTACCGCTTGATGATTCTCAAAATACTACGCCAATAATTACAGGTTCAGTGCAGGGAGTTCCTCAGGGAACAGCAATTATAGTTATGGTTACTGATTTTAATGGCCAAGTGCAAACATTTACCGTTTTAAGTAATGCTGATGGTAGCTGGGCAGTCAATGTATTAAATGAGTTGTCTGAAGGTGAGTTTAGTATTTTAGCTACTGTTACGGATGCAGCTAATAACCAAGCGCAAGATATTGAAACAGCCTTAATTGATTTAACTGCTCCGGAAATCACTATTTCATCAATCGCTGACACGAATGACACAACGCCTACCTTTTTTGGTCAAGTTGAAGGTGTAGAACCTGGCACAATATTGACTATTGATGTTGTGGACAGTGCTGGTGTGTTACAGCAATTAACAGCGCAAGTTGATACTGACGGTCGTTGGAGTATTGAAGCTTCACTAGCCTTAGCTGAGGGATCATTTACAGCAACTGCTTCAGTGTCGGATACAGCAGGTAATAGCGCATCGGCACAAACTGTCGGTCAAATTTCATTTTCACCTATAACAATCGCCATAAATACAATTGCTGATTCTAATGATACGACTCCATTTTTGAGTGGTACAACTGAGGGGGTGGCACCAGGTAGTACAATTTCACTTGCCATTACAACTAGTGATGGTAATACATTTTCGTTGCTAGCTATTACTCAAGCTGACGGCTCTTGGTCTATTCAACTTAGAGAACCTTTACCTGAAGGAGACTTTACAGTCGTTGCAACGGTTACAGACCCTCAAGGTAATGAAGCGCAAGCTAGCGCCGTTGGTAATATAGATTTAACCGTGAGTATTAATTTTATTATTGATACAAATGATACTACGCCTGTCATTTCTGGTTCAACTCAAGATGTGGAGCCTGGTGCGCTGGTGACCGTTACTTTTGTTGGCAGTAATGGGCAAACTGAAATAATAGAGGTACTAACAGATGAAAATGGCAGTTGGTCTGTAGAAGCAAGTATTCCACTTGCTGAAGGTGAGTTTACGGTATCTGCTACTGTGACAGATGCTGCTGGTAATACTGCACAAGCAACTGAAGTTGGAGTAATCGATTTAACCGACCCAACGATTCAAATTAATCCTATTGCAGATACAAACGACACGACTCCTTTGATCTCAGGGACTGTTTTAGATGTAGACGCTGGTACAGTTGTTACATTACTAGTTACAGATAGTGATGGTGTTCAACAAACACTAACAACGGCAGTAGACTTAAATGGAAACTGGCAAGCAGATGTTTTAAACGAGCTTGGTGAAGGTGATTTTACTGTTACTGCAAGTGTTTCTGACGCTGCGGGTAATAGCAGTACTGCAACAGCAACAGGCACTATTGATTTAACGTCTCCTGAAATTATCATTGACTTCATTGGTGATATAAGTGATTTAACACCTACTTTAACTGGTACTACACTCGGTTTACCTGATGGTAGCACCGTAACTCTGACTATTACAGATAATGCAGGAGCAGTACAAGTGCTAACTACAGCTATTGCATCGAATGGACGTTGGTCTATCGAAGTTAGTAATGAGCTAGCAGAAGGTGAATTTGACGTTGTTGCTGATACTCAAGATGCTGCAGGCAATACTGCTCAAGATTTTAGTACAGGTAATATTGATACTACATCGCCGACGATTAACATAGCTGACTTTACAGATACTAATGATGTTACACCTATTATATCTGGAAGTGTTTCAGGTGTTGCGGTTGGTACGTCCGTTACAGTTATTGTTATTGATAGTAATGGGAATCAGCAATTATTAACGACAGTTGTTAATGCTGATAGCAGCTGGCAAGTAGGAGTGAATAAATTGCTTCCTGAGGGGGAGTTTACAATAACAGCAACAGTTTCTGATAGCGCTGGAAATGAAGCTATCGATTCAACTGTTGGTGTGGTTGATTTAACTGCCCCGATTATTAATTTAGATTCAATTAATGAGGGGGCAGACAGCACTCCTGTTATATCAGGGCAAGTTCAAGGAGCTACTACAGGTTCAATTGTTAGCTTGATCGTTACTGACTCTGACGGTGTTGAGCAGCAATTCATGACTCATGTTTTAAGCGATGGTAGCTTTTCAATTGAAGTTCCTAATAGCTTAGCTCAGGGAGAGTTTTTGGTTATTGCTACTGTGGCTGATGCGGCAGGTAATGAAGCTTCAGATTCACAAACTGGCTTGATTGATTCAAGTTTACTTTCTATTTCAATCAATGTTATTGGCGAAACAAATGATACTACTCCAACAGTTTCAGGTAGTACCCAAAATACGATACAGGGCGATCAAGTTGCCATAATCATCACCGCACAAAATGGTCAAACAGAAACGTTATTTACTGTAGTTGATGCCCAAGGCAATTGGACTGTTACACCAACACAAGAGTTAGTTGAAGGAGAGTTTTCAATTACGGCCACTGTAACTGATAGCTTTGATAATGCAGCAAGTAATAGTTTAACGGGTGTTATTGATGTGACTGCGCCCAGTATTACTCTTAATTTTGACTCTTTAACGAATGATAACACTCCACTATTTAATGGAACAACAGATGCGCCAATAGGTAGTGAAGTGACACTGGTTATTACAGACAACGCTGGAAGTATATATACATTAGTGGCGCTGGTGGACTCCAATGGTAATTGGGCAATAAGCCCTGAACTCCCATTAGACGAAGGGGAGTTCACAGTTACAGCCACAATTTCTGATGAGGCTGGAAACCTAGCATCAACTTCAGGCAGTGGTGTAATTGATATTTCAGCACCAACTATTTCTATTGATAGTATTGGCGCGGTAAATGATCCAACCCCCACTATTACTGGGCAAACAGATGAGCCTGTAGGTAGTACGGTAAATATCACTGTTTCAGATGGCTTGAATACATATATCTTTACAGCAATTGTTAGTGTTGATGGGAGTTGGAGTGCAGATGTACCAGAGCCACTATTGGATGGCGAAATTACTGTTTCAGCAAGTATTACTGACTCCGCCGGAAATCAGGCTCAAGCAACATCGTCGTTTGATCTAACTAGTGAAGCTCCTAGTTTGAATATTGATGAATTATCTGCCACCAATGATACAACGCCAACGATAACGGGTTCTAGTGATGAAATAGGCGCGACAGTGACGTTAACCGTGACAGATGCAGCAGGCAATGAACAAAACCTAACTGCCACAGTACAAGCCGATGGTACATGGTCAGTGGATGTGCCCACTGATTTAGCCGAAGGTGCGTTTACCGTTGATGCCAGCGTGACGGATGCTGCCGGTAACACGGCCAGTGACAGTGAAACAGGTGGTGTGATTGATACTCAAGCGCCTACGTTTGATATTGATCCAATTAATGCCACCAACGATACAACGCCAACGATAACGGGTTCTAGCGATGAAATAGGCGCGACAGTGATGTTAACCGTGACAGATGCAGCAGGTAATGAACA